>DATMCA010001371.1:0-5474 GCA_035559015.1 Umezawaea sp.
CAACCCGGAGGCCGCCGTGCTGGCGGGCATCCCGGTGCCGCGCCGGGTGTTCACCGCGTTCCTGCTGTCGGGCATGGTCGCCGGCCTGGCGGGCGCGCTGTGGGTCGCCCGGTACGGCACGGTCGACGCGGCCGCCGGCACCGGCCTGGAGCTCCAGGTGGTCGCGGCGGTCGTCGTCGGCGGCGTGGCGATCTTCGGCGGCTCCGGCACGGTCGTCGGCGCGGCGCTGGGAGCGCTGCTGCTCGGCACGATCGCGAGCTGCCTGGTCGTGCTGCGCATCCCGGCGTTCTGGCAGCAGGCCATCAGCGGCGCCCTGCTCATCGGCGCCATCACCGTCGACCGGCTCCTGGCGCTGAGGCTCGCCAGGGAGCTGCGCGGAAGGAGTGACCACGATGCTTGAGCGGTTCGCCCGCTGGGAGACCGCGCTGGTCGCCCTCCTGGTCCTCGTGGCGGTCGTCGGCCAGATCCGCACCGGTGGTGCGTTCCTCGACGGCGGCAACCTGTTCTACCTCGGTCTGGACATCGGCGAGGTCGCGCTGATCGCGCTGCCGCTCACGCTGGTCGTGGTGTCCGGCGAGATCGACCTGTCCGTCGCGTCGGTGCTGGGCCTGTCCAGCGCGGTCATCGGCGAGCTGTGGGACGCCGGGTGGACGCTGGAGGCGATCCTGCCCACGGTGATCGTGCTGGGCGCGGTGTGCGGCGCGGTCAACGGCCTGCTGGTGACCCGCCTCGGGCTGCCGTCGCTGGCCGTCACGATCGGCACCCTGGCCCTGTACCGCGGATTGGCGCTCGTCGTGCTCGGCGACCGGGCCGTCGCCGACTTCCCGTCGAGCTTCACCGAGTTCGGCACCACGCCGGTCCCCGGCACCTGGCTGCCGTGGCCGATCCTGCTGTGCGCGGTGCTCGCCATCGCGTTCGCGGTCCTCCTGCACAGCAGCTCGTTCGGCCGGTCGGTCTACGCGATCGGCTCCAACGAGGAAGGCGCCCGCTTCTCCGGCATCCGGGTCAAGCGGGTCAAGCTCACCCTGTTCGTCCTGACCGGCGCGATGTCCGCGCTGGCCGGGATCGTCTACACGTTCCGCTTCTCCAGTGCCCGCGCCGACAACGGAGTCGGCCTGGAACTCGCGGTCGTCGCCGCCGTCCTCCTCGGCGGCGTCTCCATCTTCGGCGGACGCGGAACGCTGGGCGGGGTGCTCGCCGGAGTGCTCCTGCTCGGCGGCCTGCGCAACGTCCTCATCCTCGACGACGTCTCCACCGAGATCCTCACCGTCGTGACCGGTCTGCTGCTCCTGGTGAGCGTGCTCGCCCCGGCGCTGACGGCCCGCGTTCGAACTTCAAGCACAGGAAGGCGATCACCATGACCCCACGCCCCGCGGTCACCACGCTGGTGCTGCTGCTGTCCGGCGCGGTCGCGCTGGCCGGGTGCAGCGGCACCAGCAAGAACAGCGCCCAGTCCAACGCCCCCTCGGCGGGCAGCACCGCCGCCGCGGACCCGAACGCGAAGATCAAGGAGGGCTTGAAGATCACCTTCCTGCCCAAGGCGGTGAACAACCCGTACTTCACCGTGGCGCAGAAGGGATCGGACGAGGCGGCGTCGGCGATCAAGGCCGAGCTGAAGGCGACCGGCCCGTCGGAGGCCAGCGCGTCCTCCCAGGTCACCTACATCAACACCGCGGCGCAGCAGAAGCAGAACGCGCTGGTGCTCTCGGCCAACGACGCCAACGCCGTCGCGCCCGCGCTGAAGACCGCGCGGTCGCAGGGCGTCAAGGTCGTGACGTTCGACTCCGACGCGGCGCCCGACGCGCGCGACATCTTCGTCAACCAGGCCGCCACGCAGGACATCGCCACCATCCAGGTGAAGATGATCGCCGAAGCGACCGGCGGCCAGGGTGAGATCGCGATCCTGTCGGCGACCCCCAACGCCACCAACCAGAACGCCTGGATCGACATCATGAAGACCGAATTGGCGAAGCCCGCCAACTCCGGCCTGAAGCTCGTGGAAACGGCGTACGGCAACGACGACGACCAGACCTCGTTCCAGAAGATGCAGGGTCTGCTCCAAGCGCACCCGAACCTCAAGGGCGTCATCTCGCCGACCACCGTCGGTGTCGCCGCCGCGGCCCGCTACCTCAGCTCGTCGGAGTACAAGGGCAAGGTCCAGCTCACCGGCCTGGGCACGCCCAACCAGATGCGCGACTACGTCAAGGACGGCACCGTCAAGTCGTTCGCGCTGTGGGACCCGAGCAAGCTCGGCTACCTGGCCGTCTACGCCGCCGGCGCGCTCGCGTCCGGCCAGATCACCGGCGCCGAGGGCGAGAAGTTCAAGGCGGGCGACCTCGGCGACTACACCGTCGGCGCCAAGGGCGAGCTGGTGCTCGGTCCGCCGACCGAGTTCACCGCGAGCAACATCGACCAGTTCAACTTCTAGCCCTGGGGGCACGATGACGGAGACCACGGACCGGGTGAAGGACGCCCTGCGCGCACAGCGGATCGAGACGCCGTCGTGGGCGTACGGCAACTCCGGCACCCGGTTCAAGGTGTTCACCCAGCCCGGTGTGCCGCGCTCGCCGTTCGAGAAGATCGACGACGCCGCGCAGGTGCACGCCTTCACCGGCGTCGCGCCGACGGTGGCCCTGCACATCCCGTGGGACGCCGTCGACGACTACCGGGCACTGGCGGACCACGCCGCCGAACGCGGTGTGGCCCTGGGCGCCATCAACTCCAACGTGTTCCAGGACGACGACTACAAGCTCGGCAGCGTCACCAACCCGGATCCCCGGATCCGGCGCAAGGCGACGGACCACCTGCTGGACTGCGTGTCCATCATGGACAAGACGGGGTCGCGCGACCTCAAGCTGTGGTTCTCCGACGGGCTGAACTACCCGGGCCAGGACAACCTGGCCCGGCGGCAGGACAGGCTGGCCGAAGCGCTGCGGGAGGTCTACGACCGGCTGGGCGACGACCAGCGGATGTTGGTGGAGTACAAGCTCTTCGAGCCCGCGTTCTACGCCACCGACATCCCCGACTGGGGCACCGCGTTCGCGCACTGCGTCGAACTCGGGCCCAAGGCGCAGGTGGTGATCGACACCGGTCACCACGCGCCGGGCACGAACATCGAGTTCATCGTGTCGTTCCTGCTGCGGCAGAAGAGGTTGGGGGCCTTCGACTTCAACTCCCGCTTCTACGCCGACGACGACCTGATGGTGGGCGCGGCCGATCCGTTCCAGCTGTTCCGGATCATGCACGAGATCGTCCGCGCCGACGCGTTGAAGCCGGAGGCGGGCATCGCCTTCATGCTCGACCAGTGCCACAACATCGAGGCGAAGATCCCCGCGATCATCCGCTCGGTGCTCAACGTCCAGGAGGCCACGGCGAAGGCGCTGCTGGTCGACGTGGACGCGCTCGAAGCGGCTCAGGACTCCGGCGACGTGCTGGAGTCGAACGAGGTGCTGATGGACGCCTACAACACCGACGTCCGTCCGCTGCTCGCCGAGCTGCGGACCGACATGGGGCTCGACCCCGATCCCGTCCGGGCCTACCGCCGGTCCGGTTACGGCGATCGGATCAGCGCGGAACGCGTTGGCGGCAACCAGGCCGGGTGGGGCGCCTGACCAGATGACGGACGAGGGGAAACCGATGAGCGGCGGGGTCAACCGGCGGGACTTCCTGGTGGGCACGGCGGTGGGGGCGGGGGCCTTGGCACTTCCGATGGGCACGGCGGCGGCCGACGTCGAACCGGCGGGCGGTCTGCAGGTCGAGTCGACGACGGTCGAGTACGCGGAGACGCTGCTGGGCACGGACGTGGTGAAGCCGCGGCTGTCGTGGGTGCTGGCGGCGGACGGCGCGGGTGGCGCGCAGACCGCGTACCAGGTCAAGGTGGACGGGGTGTGGGACACCGGGAAGGTGGTGTCCGACCGCAGCGTCGGGATCGTCTACGACGGTCCCGCGCTGCGCCCGCACACCCGCTACACGTGGCGGGTCCGGGTGTGGGACCAGCGCGGCCGGGCGTCGGCGTGGAGCGCGGCGAGGTGGTGGGAGACGGCGTTCCTCGGCACGGCGTGGACCGCGAAGTGGATCGGTGCCGCGCCTCCGGTCGCCGGGCTGTCGTTCGACCCGGCGTCGTGGATCTGGTCGCCCGGCGCGACCCCGTCCGGTGCGCCGTCCGGCCCGCGCTGGTTCCGCGCGGGCCTGGACGTGCCGTCGGAGATCACCCGTGCGCGGGTGATCGCGACGGCCGACGACGACTTCACCCTGTTCCTGAACGGGCAGCAGGTGCTGTCCTCGCCGGAGCAGGTCGACGGCTGGAAGCTCGGCAAGTCCGCCGACGTCACCGCGCAGGTGCGCGCCGCGGGCGGCCGGGTCGTGCTCGCGGCGCTCGCCACCAACCGCGGCAACGTCTCGGTCAACCCCGGCGGCCTGCTCGTTCGGCTGGTGGTCGACTCCGCCGCCGGACAGCGGGAACTGGTCACGGGACCCGGCTGGAAGGTCGCCGACACCGAGCAGGGCGGCTGGCAGGGCAAGGAGTTCGACGACTCGGCGTGGGCGGCGGCGGTCGTGCTCGGGGCGTACGGCCAGGGCCCGTGGGGTCGGGGCGTGAGCCTGGTCGTGGAACCTCCCGCGCCGGTGCTGCGCAAGGAGTTCAGCCTCGCCAAACCGGTCGCGAGCGCCCGGCTGCACATCGCCGGGCTGGCCTACTACGACGCCCAGCTCAACGGCGGCAAGGTCGGCGACCGGGTGCTGGACCCCGGTTTCACCGACTACGAGGAGACGGTCCTCTACGCCACCCACGACGTCACCGCACAGCTCAAGACCGGCGCGAACACGCTGGACGTGACGCTGGGCCGGGGTTTCTACGGCATGACCACGCCGAACGTGTGGCGCTGGGAGCAGGCGTACTGGCACGCCGAGCCGAAGCTGCTGGCGCAGTTGGAGATCACCCACACCGACGGCTCGCGCACCACCGTCGCCACCGACACCGGCTGGCGGGTCGCGGAGAGCCGGACCATCACGAACTCGTTGTACGCGGGGGAGTCCTACGACGCCCGCCGGGCGGTCGAGGGCTGGAGCGAGCCGACGCCGGTCGCCGCACCGACCGGAACCCTGAAGGCCCAGCAGCACGAACCCATCCGCGTGGTGGAGACCGTGCGCGCCACCGCCGTCACCGAACTGCGGGCCGGCGTCTACGTGGTCGACCTCGGCCGCACGATGGCGGGCTGGTCGCGGATCACCGTCACCGCACCCGCCGGCACCGTAATCCGGCTGGCTCACGGGGAACGGCTCAACCCCGACGGCAGCGTGCTCAACACCAACGGCCACGTGCCCGGACGCCACCAGGTCGACGAGTACACGTGCTCCGGGCAGGGCGTCGAGACGTGGGAACCCCGCTTCTCCTACAAGGGTTTCCGCTACGTCCAGGTCACCGGTTTCCCGGCGAAGCCGGGGCTGGACGACGTGGTCGGCCGGGTCGTGCACAG
>DATMCA010001372.1:0-5406 GCA_035559015.1 Umezawaea sp.
GAGTAGGTGCCGCGCGGCACGGCCAGGTCGACCCGCTGCCCGATCCGCGCGGGCACGACGAGCCCGCTGCGCGCGCCGGTGTACGAGTGCCCGGTCAGCACCAGCCCGACCGGATCCCCGTCCCGCACCCCGAGCCGCCGCGCCGACCCGCTCAACCGCGGCCGCACCGACAACGTCCCGCCGCCCGCCGCGGGCAGCGCGAGGCTGCCCAGCGCGACGGCGTGGTCGGTCGAGTCGAAGGCCCGCACCGGCGCACCCGACGAACTGAAGATCTGATCGCGCCGCTCGTACAGGTACCGGGCCGCGAACACCGCGAACGGCCCCACCGGTCCCAGCACCAGCCCGGCCGCGAACTCGGCGAGGTACGTGTACCCCCGAATCCGCTCCGCCTCCGTCAACCGCCAGGAACTTCCAGCCATCTCTCCCACCTCGACCGTCCACCGCGCACGCCCACCACGCGCACCCGAACCCGACGGCCGACCACCCCCATCTGATCCAGGGATCACCCGAACGGCCCAGCGTCGGTCGAAGTGGACGTCCGCCAACCCCGCCCGAGCCGGGAGGCCTCCCCGAAGGTGGCCGGAATCCAACCCGAAGGTGTCCAACCGGTATTCCCGCCTTCGGGCCGCCGAACTCGCCGCACCCCTTCCCACACCCTGAGACCGCAGGTCAGCGAGACGGCCGTACGGTTGAATCCGCTGGTGAGGTGGGACACCCGACGGCGGCGGGCGAGATCTCGCTGACTAGACTCGTTAACAGTCCGGACACATTGCCGTGGCCGGTCGGCGCGGCTGCCGACGGCGCCATTCCGGCCGCGGCCCGCGCTCCCCATCTGATCCCCGATGCCCTGGGAGCAACGTCCGTGAGCACGAGCCGACCTGTTGTCCTGATCGCCGAGAAGCTGGCCCCCTCGGTGCTCGACGTTTTCGGTGACGGGATCGAGGTGCGCCACGTGGACGGCACCGACCGTCCCGCGCTGCTCGAAGCCGTTGCCGACGCCGACGCGCTGCTCGTCCGCTCCGCCACCAAGGTGGACGCCGAGGTGCTGGCCGCCAGCACGCGGCTGAAGGTCGTCGCGCGCGCCGGCGTGGGACTCGACAACGTCGAGGTGCCCGCCGCGACCGAGCGCGGTGTCATGGTGGTGAACGCGCCCACGTCGAACATCGTGTCGGCCGCCGAGCACGCCGTGGCGCTGCTGCTCTCCGTCGCCCGCCAGGTGCCCGCCGCCCACGCCACGCTCCAGGCGGGCACGTGGAAGCGCAGCTCCTTCAACGGCATCGAGCTCAACGGCAAGACCGTCGGCGTCGTCGGCCTCGGCAAGATCGGCCAGCTGTTCGCGGCCCGCGTCGCCGCGTTCGGCGTCACGCTCATCGCGTACGACCCGTACGTCTCGGCGGCCCGCGCGGCGCAGCTCGGCATCGAGCTCGTGACGCTGGAGGAGCTGCTGGAGCGCTCGGACGCGATCTCCATCCACCTCCCGAAGACGCCCGAGACCAAGGGCCTGATCGGCGCCGACCAGCTCGCCAAGGCGAAGCGCGGCGTGATCGTCGTCAACGCCGCCCGCGGTGGCCTGGTCGACGAGCAGGCGCTGGCCGACGCGGTCCGCGAGGGCCAGGTCGGCGGTGCCGGCATCGACGTGTTCTCCACCGAGCCGACCACCGAGAGCCCGCTGTTCGGCGTTCCCGGCATCGTCGTGACGCCGCACCTCGGCGCGTCGACGACCGAGGCGCAGGACCGCGCGGGCACGGACGTCGCGCGTTCGGTGCTGCTCGCGCTCGCCGGCGACTTCGTGCCGGACGCGGTCAACGTGCAGGGCGGTGGCGTGGTGGGCGAAGAGGTCCGCCCGTACCTGCCGCTGGTGCAGAAGCTCGGCACCGTGCTGGCCGCGCTGTCGACCAAGGCGCCGACGTCGGTCACCGTCGAGGTGCGCGGCGAGCTGTCCAACGAGGACGTCGCCGTGCTGCCGCTGGCCGCGCTGCGGGGCGTGTTCTCGCGCGTGGTGGAGGAGCAGGTCACCTTCGTCAACGCCCCGAACCTGGCCTCGGCGCTCGGTGTCGCGGTCGACCTGGTGAAGGAGCCGGAGAGCGCGAACCACCGCAGCCTCGTCACGGTGCGCGCCGTGCAGGCCGACGCGACCGTGCTCAGCGTGTCGGGCACCCTGACCGGCCTCGACCAGGTCGAGAAGATCGTCGGCATCAACGGCCGCAGCTTCGACCTGCGGGCCGAGGGCAACATCCTGCTGCTGGAGTACCCGGACCGGCCGGGCGTCATGGGCACGGTCGGCACGCTGCTCGGCGAGGCGGGCGTGAACGTCGAGGCGGCCCAGATCAGCCAGACCACGGACGGCTCGGACGCGTTCATGCTGCTGCGCGTGGACCGCCCGGTCGACAACCAGGTGCTGGACCCGATCGGCGCCTCGGTCGGCGCGCACAAGGTCAGCTCCGTCAGCTTCGAGTAGTGATCGTCCAGGGGGCGTTCCGGCCCCGGAACGTCCCCTGGAGCTTTGCCTGAATTGGGTATATCGCGCGTACACCCGCCCGTGCGGAAGTTGACATCTGGTAAGCAATTCTGTGGGTGTCGTCACTCGTTCGGAGTAATATCCGGGTGATGTTCACCGATTAAATTCGCTCCAACGAGGTTGACCGAGGTGCCGTAGAGGGCACGGCACCCCCGCGAGCAGTCCTACCTGGTTCTCCCCCTCTGCCCGCGCGGTCGTATCCGGCCTCGGTTGGGGCATGTTGTGAGTCGATCTCGCATTCTCGCCAGATCAGCGGGCCCGGTGCTCGCCGCGATGCTGGTAGTCGGCGCCACCGCGGGTTCCGCGGTCGCCGCAGACGACCCGAAGGCGGAGGCCGTTGCGGCCGCCAAGGGTCTTCCCGCCGCTTCCCTGCAGCTCAAGGTCTCGCCTCGGCTGAAGACCACGTCCGGCAAGGTCACCGCCTTCGTCGAGCTCGAAGCGAAGCCCGCCGTCGACGCGTACGACGAGAAGAAGAGCCAGGGCGGGAGCAAGGAGCAGGCCAAGCAGGCCGCCAAGGACACCAAGAGCGACACGACGAGGGTCACCGACCAGGTCGTCGGCCAGCTCAAGAGCACGGACTCCTCCACCAAGGAGGTCTCCCGCACCTCCAACGGCGTCCCCGGCGTCATCGTCACCGCCGACGCCGAGAAGGTCCGCGAGCTCGCGAACCGGTCGGACGTGAAGTCCGTCCGCACCGTGGTGCCCAAGACCCGCACCAACTCGAACGCGGTGCAGCTGACCAACACCATCAAGGCGTGGCAGCAGTACGGCAAGCTCGGTGAGAACGTCCGGGTCGGCATCATCGACACCGGCATCGACTACACCCACGCCGACTTCGGCGGCCCCGGCACGCCCGAGGCCTTCGAGGCGATCGACGAGACCGTGGTCGACCCGTCGTACTTCCCGACGGCCAAGGTCGTCGGCGGCACGGACTTCGTCGGCAACGGCTACGACGGCGCCAGCGACGACCCGGCGATCAACACGCCGAAGCCGGACCCGAACCCGATCGACTGCAACAGCCACGGCTCGCACGTCGCGGGCACGACGGCGGGCTTCGGCGTCAACGCCGACGGCACGACGTTCAAGGGCGACTACACGAAGTTGACCCCCGAGGCGCTCAACGCCATGAAGATCGGCCCCGGCACGGCCCCCAAGGCGCTGCTGTACGCGCTGAAGGTGTTCGGCTGCGAGGGCTCGACCAACGTGACCTCGGTGGCGCTCGACTGGGCGCTCGACCCCGACGGTGACGGCGACTTCTCCGACCACCTCGACGTGGTCAACCTGTCGCTGGGCCAGGACTACGGCGCACCGGACGACCCCGACAGCCTCTTCGTGAAGAAGCTGAACAAGAAGAACGTCCTGACCGTGTTCTCCGCGGGCAACGGCGGCGACCTGTACGACATCGGCGGCTCGCCGGGCTCCTCGCCCGAGGCCCTGACCGTCGCGTCGGTCCGCGACTCCTACGTGCTGCGCGACGGCGCCGAGGTCAAGGCCCCCGCGGGCGCGACCGGCGTCAAGCCCGGCCAGTACAGCCAGAACTACACCGGCTACCCGACGCTCGACCTCACCAAGCCGGCCGTGAAGCTGACCGACCCGACCAACCTCGACGGCTGCCAGCCGTTCTCGGCCGCCGACAAGGCCGCCGTCGCGGGCAAGTTCGCCTGGCTGGAGTGGGACGACGTCGACGCGACCCGCCGCTGCGGTTCCGCGGCGCGCACGAACAACGCCCAGGCCGCCGGCGCGGTCGGCGCGCTGTTCTCGTCCAACCTGGAGAACTTCAACGCCGGCATCGCGGGCAACGCGACCATCCCGGTGTTCCAGTTCACCGGCACGGCCACCGCGGCGGTCCGTCCGGCGCTGAACGCGGGCACGCTGGAGGTCCGCCTCGCGGGCAGCCTGCGCACGTCGACCCCGACCTACGACCAGTCCATCAGCGACACCCCGAGCTCGTTCACCTCACGCGGTGTGCGCGGCCCGGTCGTGAAGCCGGACATCGCCGCCCCCGGTGACACCATCGCCTCGGCGCTGGTCGGCTCCGGCAACGGCACCCTGGTCATCTCCGGCACCTCGATGGCCGCCCCGCACACCTCGGGCATCTCCGCCCTGGTCCGCGAGGCGCACCCGGACTGGACGACCGAAGAGGTCAAGGCCGACATCATGAACAGCGCGAGCGCTGACGTGAAGGAGAACGGCAAGACCTACGCGCCCAACCGCGTCGGCTCCGGCCGGATCGACGGCAAGGCCGCCCTGGACAACCAGGTCCTCGCGATGGTGGAGGACAACCCGGGCAACGTGAGCGCCTCCTTCGGCACCGTCGAGGTCGGCGGTCCGGTGTCGCTCTCGAAGACGATCAAGGTCGTCAACAAGAGCACCAAGTGGGTCGAGTACTCGACCGGCTACGAGGCCATCACCTCCATCCCCGGCGTGAGCTACCAGCTCTCCTCGGGTTCGGTGAAGATCAGCCCCCGCGGTGTCGCCAAGGTCAAGGTGACCCTGAAGATCGACAACCCGGCCGCGCTGCGCAAGACGGTGGACTCCACCGTCGAGCCGCTCCAGCTCGACGTGCCGCGCCAGTTCCTGGCCGACGCGTCCGGTCGCGTGGTCTTCACGCCGAAGTCCGGCGCGACGGTCCCGCTGCGGGTGCCGGTCTACTCGGCCCCGAAGCCGGTCTCGAAGATCACCACGGCGGACACCCTCAACTTCAAGGGCAAGGACAAGCAGGCCGTCCTGAACCTCAAGGGCAAGGGCGTCAACCAGGGTTCCGGTTCGCAGGCGTACCGCTCGCTGATCAGCGTCCTGGAGCTCCAGGGCACCTCGCCCAAGCTCAAGGAGTGCGGCAAGAAGGTCACCGAGAACTGCACGATCAACGACACGGCCAAGGGCGGTGA
>DATMCA010001373.1:0-9182 GCA_035559015.1 Umezawaea sp.
AACCTGATCTTCCAGTACTTCACGACCACCGCTGCGGCCGGTCCGACCAATGAGGTGGTGGAGGCCTGGGTCTTCGCCGAAAGCGATCAGGTCGGCGTCGGTATCGACAACGGCGGGTCCACCGCGCTCCGCGCGTCGACCACCGGTCAGAGCAGGTGGGAACTGTTGCGGGCTACCAGCGGTGAAGACCCGGCCACCGAGGTCGTCATCGCCTCGAAAGCCGTGGACACCTGTTTCTACGTCGACTCCGTATCTACGCAACCCTGATTCGGCAATGCACTGTCAACAACGCTGACCCCAGAATTTGACCGTTGCACAGTATGCGAACTCAGCTCGCCGCCGGTTATACGTGAATGGAAAGCCGCAGAATGACCCATGTGAACACTCCGCCGCCCGATGAGAAGAATGATACGCCTGCCGGAGGTGGTCGGGGAAACCATGGCGCTGTCATATATGCGAACATCGTCAAGAAAATCGGATTCAGGGATGTCAATGCGCCATTCGGTGGGACACCGGACAAGTCGCGGCGAGCTGGATGGATTGCGATGCTCGGCGCCGCCCTGGTAGCCGCCGTCGTCACCCTGATCGCCACCCTCTATGTCACCAACACTGGCGAGCAGGCGCAGCAACAGACATCAGGAACTCCCGTGCAGCAGTCGACGACCAGTTCCGAATCTACCTCCGAAACGCCCGCGTTTCAGGGAAGTCAGGCCCCTTCCGCAGTTCCCTCGCCTCCGCTATCACAGCTACCGGCTACGACGCCACCCAAGAGGAAGCGCGCCAACACGGATCCAACCTACCTGCTGCCGGAAAGCAGTGATGATTTCGCGGTCGACCACTACGCGGGCGACTATCCCAAGAAGTTCCAGGTCGTGTTGTGGCACAAGCTCGCACACGACCAGAACGGCGGACAGTGGCAGCCCTTCTGGATCCACGAGTTCTCGACGACCTACGACGGCGCCTTCCGCATCAAGAATTCCGCTAGCGGACTGTGCATCACCGGCGAGGACGACAACAATCACCTGTTCGCACGCAGGTGCACCGAAGAACTGAACGATCCACATCAGCTGTGGCGCACAGATGACGCCGGACACCTCATCAACGCCCACTCCGGACAGTGCCTCAGCGTAGCGGACACAGGTGCCTACAAGGATGGAGTCGAAGTGGAGCAGTCGGTCTGCGGTAGCAACTCCGAGCAAAATTGGCGATTTATACCCGAATGACCGCGGAGCTATCGACCGGAAACGTTGCGGCGCCGCGAGGAACACCAGTTGACTGGGAGAACCGCAGCCGAGTCGTATCCAGTTGGAGTTCCAGGACCGTGGTCTGGTGTCGTATCACCAGGATCTATGTCCACGTCCCTGCCGCCATGAGCGGCAGGCGCAGTAGAGCGGGCGAGTTGGTCACGTTGAGAGGTTTGGTCACATCGAGAGGATGGGGATCGCCGCCGCCACTGTCGTGGTGTCGATCCTGATCGCGGTGACGTTGACCCCCGCGCTGCTGTCGGCGGTCGGCCGCCTGGTGAAGCCGAAAGCCGTCATGCCGACGCCGGACGATCGGGAATCCCCGTCACCGAAGCGGTTCCAGGTTGCGCAGAAGTGGATCGGCCTGGTCACGAATGTCCCCACGCTCACGGTCGTCGCGTCGCTGGCTGTCCTTGGGGTGCTGGCGACTCCGGCCTTCCAGATGCGGCTGAACTTCCCCGACAACTCGATGGTCGCCCCGACACCGCCCAGTTCAAAGCGCGCCGCCTCGTCGACAGCGAATTCGGCCCCGGCTCCGACGGTCCGATCCTGATCCTGATCCTGATCCTGATCCTGGTCAACGGAGACGACACCGCGTCGGCGGGCGCGGGCGTCGCCGCGCGGCTGCGGGACCTCGACGGTGTGGCCTGCGTCAGCCCTGCCATCCGGCCGGGGCCAACGACGCTGCCTGCCTCCAGGTCGTCCCGGACGGCGGCCCCCTCGCGGAATCGACCGCCACCCTCGTTGTGGCCATTCGGGTTCATGCGCAGACTCGGCCACCGCGTCCCGTGCGGACGGGATCCGGATCGCCGGGCAAGCCGTCATCGACTCCGGTGTCGTCTTCAGCCAGGTCCTCGTCCCGTACCTGATCGTCGTGGTCACGCCGGCGTTGCTCCTCCTGATGGTGATGTTCTGCTCCGTCCTAGGGCGTGTGTCGAAGACCGACCCGGTCGGCGCGCATTCGGTGCTGCGGTCGCCTTACGCACCAAGGGTTCGCGGCAAGTTCGGGTCGGCGACGAGACCGTGGCGCTGCCCTCATCAAGGCCGACCCAGGCCGGGGGGCGGTAAACCGGCGGACCCGGGCCCCGACCAGGAGTACCTCGTACGCTGTCGGCTCAAGGTGGTGTTGAGGGAAGAAGCCGAGCACCACCGCTACGCGATGCGCGACCTCGCAGTGCTCGAAGCACATGTGCTTGAACCGCGGTCGCCGCCGAGCGGTTGGCCGACCAATCCCGTTGGAACCCCGCCATCCCGATGGTGCACCATGCACCTGGGGATCGGGGGGACCGTGGGGATCGAGTTCGACGTCCTGGGCGAAGTCCGGGCAAGGGTTGATGACGAGCCAGTCGACCTGGGTGCGGCGAGGCAACGTCAGGTGCTGGCCGTTCTCCTCGTCGAGCTCAACCACTCCGTCTCGGTCGACCAGCTCATCGACCGCGTCTGGGGTGAGCATCCCCCGCCCAGTGCCGCGGGCACCCTGCGCAGCTACCTCTCACGCCTGAAGAGCACGCTCGCGCCCATCCGCGGAGCGGACCTGGAACGCGGGTCCCACGGCTACCTGGTTCGGGCCGACGCGTCTTCCGTCGACCTGCACCGCTTCACGCACCTCGTCGCACGGGCTCGCGCCACCGCTCAGGACGACCAGGCTTCCACCCTCTACGAACAGGCTTTCGCCCTCTGGCACTCCGACCCCTTTCGCGGAATGGACTCGTCATGGTTCGACGCCATCAGGCGATCGGCTGAGGCCGCGCACTACGAGGCCCGGCTGGACCACCACGACGTCCAACTGCGGCGGGGCCTGCACAGCAGGGTCCTGGCCGACCTGACGACCCTCGCATCGGGCCATCCCCTGGACGAACGGCTGGCGGGCCAGCTGCTGCTGGCCCTGTACCGCTCCGGCAGGCAAGCCGAGGCCCTGGAGCACTACGAACGCGTCCGCGTTCGGCTGGCCGAGGAGCTCGGCACGGACCTGAGCGCTCCTCTGCGCCGCCTCCACCAGCAGATCCTCGACGCCGACGTCTCCTTGTCCTCGCGCCCCGCTCGACGCGATCCCGTACCCCGCCAACTCCCCGCCCCGCCGCGGGTGTTCAGCGGCCGGACCCGTGAGCTGGCCGTCCTGGACACCAAGGGCCTGGTGGTGATCTCCGCGATCTCGGGCATCGGCGGGATCGGTAAGACGTGGCTGGCCCTGCACTGGGCGCACCAGCACCTCGACTCGTTCCCGGACGGCCAGCTGTACGCGAACATGCGCGGGTTCGACCCGTCCGCCCAGCCGGTCCCGCCGGACGTGGTGCTGAGGTCGTTCCTCGTGGCGCTCCGAGCGGACCCGGCCACCATCCCGTCCGACCTCGACGCGCGGGCGGCGCAGTTCCGCGGGCTGGCGGCGGGCAAGCGGATGCTGATCGTGCTGGACAACGTCCGCGACACCGAGCAGGTCGTCCCGCTGCTGCCCGGCGACACCGCGAGCACCGTGCTGGTCACCAGCCGGCGCAGCCTCACCGGTCTGGTGCTCGCGCACAGCGCGCGGTCCGTCGGGCTCGACGTCCTGGGCGCTGAGGACGCGCTCGACCTGGTCACCCGCCACCTCGGAGCGCACCGGGTCGGCGAGGAGGCCGCGTCGGTCGCCGAGCTGCTGGACTACTGCGGTGGTCTGCCGCTGGCGCTGGGCATCGTCGCGGCGCGGGCGCTGGTCCGGCCCGACCTGCCGCTCGCGCAGCTCGCGGCCGAGCTGCACGACCGGGCGGGCAGGCTCGACGGGCTCGACACCGGCGACACGGGACTGAACCTGCGGGCGGTCCTGTCGTGGTCGTACGACGCGCTGAGCGCCGAGTCGGCGGCGTTGTTCGGTCTGCTCGGGCTCGTGCCGGGCCCGGACATCGGGTTGAACGCCGTGGCGTCGCTGGCCGCGCTGCGCCCGAGCGTGGCACGCGCGCGGCTGCGGGAGCTGGAGACCGCGCACCTGGTGTCGCAGCCTGTGCCAGGCCGCTACCGGATGCACGACCTGGTGCGCCTGTACGCGGCGGAACTGGCCCAGAAGGCCGACGACCGCGTCCAAGCCCTGCGCCGGATGGTGGACCACCACGTCCACACGGCGTTCCGCGGCGAGCAGGTGCAGTACCCACAGCGCAAGCCGATCGACCTGGACCCGATTGCCGAGGGGGTGCGGCCGGAGGAACCGGCCGACGTGGCCGCCGCCCTCGCGTGGTTCGAGGCGGAGCACGCGAACCTGCTGGCAGTCCAGCGGCTGGCGGCGGACATCGGCAGGCACGGCGCGGTCTGGCACCTGGCCTGGTCGCTGACCACGTACCACAACCGGACCGCGAACATCACGGACTGGCTGGTCGTGTGGCAGGCGGCGCTCCGGTCCACCGAGCTGCTGGACGACCAGCGGGCACTGCTGTTCGTGCACCGCTACCTCGCCGACGGTCACGCGCGGCAGGGCAGGCACGACCTCGCGATGGAGCACTTGGACGTGGCGCTGGCCACGGCCGACCGGCTCGGGGACCACACCGTGATGGGGCACGTCCACTACGGCCTGGCGTCGGCGTGGGAGCAGCAGGAGGACATCGACCGGGCCTTGGAGCACGCGCGCGAAGCGCTGCGCCACTACCGGGAGGTCGGTGTCCCGACCCACCTCGCGCAGGGCAACGCGGGCGTCGGCTGGTTCGAGGCCCGGCTGGGGCACTACGACCGGGCACGGACCCACAGCGAGGAAGCCCTGGCCCTCTACCGGGAAACGGGCAACCGCGACGGCGAGGCGGGCACGCTCGACACCCTGGGCTACATCGCGCAGCACAACGGCGAGCTGGAGGTGGCCGTCGAGCGCTACCGCGAGACGATCGCCCTCTTCCGGGAGGTCGGCAACCGCTCCTTCCAGGCGGAGATCATGGTCCGGCTCGGCCAGGCCCACACCGATCTCGGCAGACCGGACCTGTGCCGGGAGGTGTGGACGGAGGCGCTGGCGATCCTCCGGGAGCAGGACCGCGAAGCGGAGGCGCTCAAGCTGGAGGACCGGCTGGCCGCGCTCGGCGCCGCCTGAGCGGGAACAACATTTCCCCAACACCCGCACATCGCCCTTCGAGCACAGTGCGGATCGGACGCCGGGCACGGCGTCCGATCCGCACACCTTGAGGGGAAACCAAGTCACATGGGCAGGATCCTCCGGCTGGTCATAGCAGCCGGGCTTTTCGCAAGCCTCCTGATCACGGGGTCGGCGTTCGCCGCCACCGCCGCACCGGTCGACGACGGGTCGACCTCGGCGAACGTCGCCGTCGCCGCGCCGTCCGACCTCGACGCCGCGTCGTGCTGCCGGCTGTTCAAGAACCAGGAAACCAACCTCTGGCTCGATGACAGCTTCGAGTACGGCCTGCGCACGCTCCAGTACAACGGCAGCGACTTCCAGAAGTGGACGATCACCCACTGGGCCGACAACACCTGGGAGCTGAAGAACCTCGCGACCGGCCGGTGCGTCGACGACAGCGTCGCGTACGGCTTGCGGCCGTTCTCGTGCAACAAGTCCAAGTACCAGAGCTGGTTCTTCCACAACTGGACGGACGGCACGACGGAGATCAAGAACCAGATCACCGATCGCTGCCTGGACAACTACGTCGCGCTGCGCACCACGCAGTGCACCACCGAACGTGCGCAGAGCTGGTTCTAGACGTGATGGGGGACGGGGAATGAGAAGGGGAACGCGGAACTCGGCGCTGTGCGCGCTGGTCCTGCTGACGATGGCGCAGGGAGTGCGCGCCGAGGCCGATCCGGACGCGGCACCGGTGCTGCCACCGGGCGCGGTCCAGGCGGACTCGCCCGCGCCGCCGCCGCCGACCGAGCGGTCGGTGGTCGAGCCGGGCGAGCGCGACGAACTGCTCGGTCAGGGCTGGCAGGGCTCGGACGACCGGTTGTGGACCACCAGCGGTGACGGCGCCGGGCTGCACCTGCTCGTCGCCGAAGCGCGGACGGGGTACTCGTGGCGCACCGCCGCGACGCTCTCGCTGCCCGGTGTCGAGGCCGACCAGTGGATCGGCAACGCGTGCGTCACCGGGTCCGGTACGAAGGCCGTCGTGGTCTACGCGCCGCGGACGTACACGAACAAGGAACAACTGACGGACCGGGGCGGGTTCACGGCGGTGGTCGACCTGACCTCCGGCGCCGTCACAGCCGTGCCGCTGCGCACGTCGCTCGCCTACTTCAACCCCGGCTGCGGGGCGGGCGAGGTCGCGACCCTGACCCAGGAGGGCGACGCCGACCTGGGCGGCAAGACGGGCGTGTTCACGCTCGACACCACCTCCGGGAAGCTCAGCGGGCGCACCGAGATCGCCGCGCAGGTGACCTCCGCGACGCCCGTGCGTGACGGCTTCGTGGTCGCGGACGCGGTGGGGCTGCTCCGTTACGGCCCGGACGGCACCGGGTCGCGCCTGGTGAAGGGGACCGGCGGCGTGCCGTCGCACGTGACGGCCGACGCCGACGGCGGCGTGGTCTTCGTGGACCGCGTCGGCGACACCGCACGGGTGCGGCGGGTCGCGCCCGACGCGAAGAACCCGGCCGACGCGGCGGTCACCCTGGCCACCGGACGGCGGGGTGAGCTGAGCACGACGACCGGCGCGGCGGGCCGGGTGTTCATCACCGGAAAGGCCGACGAGGTCAACGAACTGCCCCGTTCGGTGGTGAAGCTGGACGTCCCGGTGGACGCCGAGGTCTCCACCACCGGCGACACGGCCGTCACGGGCGTGAGCCCCGCCGGCTCGACCGGACAGGCGGACCAGACCGCTCCCCGTCCGGTGCACATCGGGAGCAAGAGCCTCAAAACGGGCCGGGAACTCGGCTTCACCGTCGATCCCGGCGCGACCGTGACGCCGCGCTGGGACGAGACCGTCGACGCGGGCAGGGTCTGCGCGGTGCCGCGCAACGACCCGAAGGTCCAGGTGTACCAACCGAAGCCCAAGCAAGTGGAGTGGGCCGTCGACATGGCGGTCAAGGACGGCCTGGAGGTGTACCGCCCGGCGGGGTGGCACGGCACCACCGGCGTCTACCGGGTGAAGGACCTGTTCCCGGCGCCCGTCCTGACGGGCGGGGGACAGGTGCCCGCGCAGGTGATGCTCGGCATCCTCGGCCAGGAGTCCAACCTCTGGCAGGCCTCCAAGTACGCGCTGCCCGGCGAGTACGCGAACCCGTTGATCGGCAACTACTACGGCATCGACATCTACAACGATGACCCGAACGACGACTGGACCATCCGCTGGGACAAGGCCGACTGCGGTTACGGCGTCTCGCAGATGACGGACGGGATGCGGCTGGCGGGCCACCCCAAGCCGGGCAAGCCGGACGACGCCCTGCCCACCTGGAAGCAGGAGGCGATCGGCACCGACTACGCCGCCAACGCCGCGGCCGGGCTGAAGCTGCTGGGCGACAAGTGGAACCAGCTGAAGGCCGCGGGCGTGACCCTGAACGACGGCAACCCCGCGGCGATCGAGAACTGGTTCTACGCCGCGTGGGCCTACAACTCCGGCTACCACGTACCCGGTGAGGCGGGTTCCGCCGGGGCGTACGGCCTCGGCTGGCTCAACAACCCGATCAACCCGCGCTACAGCCCCGACCGGCCGAACTTCGGCGTCAACCCCCGCGACTACTCCCATCCGCAGGACTGGCCATACCCGGAGAAGGTGCTCGGCTTCGCCTCCAACCCGCCTTCCGGGTACGAGGCTCCCGGAGCCGCGGTGCCGTTCTTCCGGGCCGCGTACTGGAACGGCTCGGACAAGGAGATCACCGTTCCCGGCAGCGCCAAGTACAACCGCGACAAGGCGTTCCCCGACGCCGTGCTGTTCTGCACGGCGGCCAACGACTGCGAGCCCGGCGCGCACCACCAGCCGAACGCGCCGGACCTGGGCGATCAACCCGCGGGCCCGTGCGCGCACAAGAACGCGGCGGGGCAGTACGACCTCCAGTGCTGGGTGCACCACCCGGCCGTGTGGAAGACGGACTGCGCCAGCACCTGCGGGCACGAGTACATCCGCTACGACTACCCCGAGTACGCGGCCGAGCCGGAGAACGGCACCAGCTTCCCGCCCGCCTGCAGCAACACCGGGTTGGAGGAGGGCGCCGCCGTCATCGACGACGTTTCCGGCCCCACCAAGCCCATCCGGGTGCCGACCTGCGCCATCCACGGCAGCACGGGGTCGTTCGCGTTCGAGTTCGGCACCAACGGCAGCGGGCAGAGCGGCAAGATCGACCTGCACCAGATCGGCGGCGGCTACGGGGCCCACTACTGGTTCACCCACAGCGCGATCGACAACGCCCAGGGGCAGCAGGTCAAGGTCAAGGGCACCTGGTCGTTCGACCCGGTCGTCGACGGCCTGGCCAGGGTGCTCGTCCACCTGCCGTCGCACATCGGCTCGGAAGGGAGCTCCGGTCCGGGGGTGGCGACCTACACGATCGACACCGCCATCGGGCAGAAGCAGGTCAAGCTCAACCAGTACGGCGTCTACAACCAGTGGGTGTCGCTGGGCGAGTTCCCCTTCTTCGGCAAGCCCAAGGTGAGCCTGACCAACCTCATCTCCGGCGCGGAGGTGCCGACCGACGTCGTGTTCGACGCCGTCGCGGTCCAGCCGCTCGCCCACGAGGGGGCGCCGCCGTACAGCCCGCGCATCCGCGACGTGCTCGAAGGCGAGGGCTGCATGATGGTGAAGGGCAACACCGCCGCGAACGGCGGCGAGGTCGAGGTGCGGCCCTGCACGGTGTGGGGCGCCAACAACTGGACCGTCACCAGGGTCTCCACCGGGGTCGGTGTGCAGCGGTACCAGCTGCGCGACCGCGGCACCGGGAAGTGCCTGGAGAACGACCCGGTGCTGGCGGGCTCCCTGGCCCGCGTGGCGGACTGCGACACGGCGAAGCTGAACCAGCAGTGGACCGGGATCGAGGAGAAGAACTCCGAGTCGGCCG
>DATMCA010001374.1:0-2730 GCA_035559015.1 Umezawaea sp.
ACATGCCGTAGCGCCTTCGGGGGTGGGGGAACCGCTCGGTTTCCCCACCCCCGAACGATTTCCGCCATTCAGGCCCACCGGACCGACGCCGCTCCCTACAGTGGTCGACGCGATCTTCGCACCCGCACCCCGACCACCGAGGACGGCAAACCATGCGCGTTGCCCGCGCCGCGAACAGGTTCGCCGCGACGGCCGCGGCGGCCCTGCTGCTCGTCACCGCACAGCCCGCCCTCACCACCGCCGAGTCGGCGCCGTCCAACGCCGTGCCGCCGCCGCTGGACCGGAGCCTGGTGCCGGTCGACGCGCCTCCGCAGGCGGACCTCACCTACGCGCGGACCTCCAAGCCCTGCAAGGCTTCCGTCGAGGGCCGCAAGCTCACGGCCAAGCCTCACGCCCAACTCGTGCTGCGCCTGGACGAGGCGCACCGGTTCGCCACCGGCAAGGGCGTGAAGATCGCGATCATCGACACCGGCGTGCGACCCCACCAGCGGTTGGACGACCGGGTCCAGGCGGGCGGCGACTACGTCGTGACCGCGGACCAGGGCCTGGTCGACTGCGACGGCCACGGCACGGAGGTCGCCGGCGTCGCGGCCGCGAGCCGTGACGAGGAGACGGGGTTCGTCGGCGCCGCACCGGACGCCACCATCCTGTCGATCCGGCAGACCAGCGCGTTCTACGCGGCCACGACGCCCGGCCCCGACGGGCGCACCGTCCCCGGCGCCGTCGCCACGCTGGCCCAGTCCATCGTGCACGCCGTCGAACTCGGGGCGGACGTCATCAACGTCTCGCTCACCGCGTGCGGCCCGCCCAGGACGCCCGGCAAGGGGGAACGCTCGGTGCAGGCCGCGATCGACTGGGCCGTCAACACCAAGGACGTCGTGGTCGTCGCCGCCGCGGGCAACATCGCGCCCGACGGCACCGGGTGCACCACGCAGAACGACAACCTGGACGAGGAGAACGTCAAGGTCGTCGCGTCCCCGCCGTGGTACCGCGACGACGTGCTGTCCGTCGCGTCGGTGGACCGCGAGGGCAGGCCGTCGAAGTTCAGCGTCTGGGGTCCGTGGGTGAGCATCGCCGCCCCCGGCGAGGAGATCACGACCGTCGACCTCCGGGGCGAGGGCCTGACCGACGTCTCCATCGCCGACGACGGCAAGGAGGGCGCCATCCAGGGCACCAGCTTCGCCGCGCCCTACGTCGCGGGCGTCGCCGCGCTGGTGCGGGAACGCCACCCGGAGCTGACCGCGCGCCAGGTGGTGCAGCGCCTCACCTCCACCGCGCAGCACCCCGGCAACCAGGACGGCCGCGACCGCAAGGTCGGCGCGGGCGTGATCGACCCGGTGGCGGCGCTCACCTCGGACCTGACCCGTGAACGGTCGGGAGCCCTCGTCCCCGAACTGCCACCACTGGTCACGGACCTCGGGAGCCACCCGACCGGCCCGGACCGCACCCCGCTCACGGTCGCGTTGGCGGGCAGCGGCGTCGCCGCGGCCTTGCTGCTGCTGACCCTGTTCCTCATCCACACCGCCAGGAAGGTCCGCGCGCGCCGGGGGTGACCGCCCGAAGGCGTTGCCCCGCAAGGGGAACGCCGACCGCCCGTCAGTGGCCGTTCCACCGACGGGCGGCCGTCTCGCGGCGACGACTCAGCCGACGCGCTCGATCCGGGCGCGTCGGATCAGGAACTTGCCGGGCTCACGGACCTGTTCGAAGGCCGCGTCGTTGAGCAGCGCGCAACTGCCGGACGCCGACGTGACCTCGACCGTGGTGGCCTTGCCGTTGTCCAGGTTGGTCACCTTGAGCCTGGTGCCGACCGGGAACTGGTTGCTCGACGCGGCGGGCGCGCCGCCCTCGCCGGACAGCGTGACGGTGGAGCCCGCGCAGACGACCTGGCCCACCGCACCGCCGGCGGGCTGTTCGACGGCGGGTGCGACGGGCGCCGACGTGGCCTGGCCCGCTCCCCCGTCTCCCGTGCAGCCCGCGGCGGCGCGGCGCTGCTGGATCAGGTCGACCACGGCCTGCCGGTTGGCGATCCGGCCCGCGGACTGGGCGTCCGGGTTGGCCTGCTGGCCCGCGATGAAGGTCAGGTTGTTGCGCAGAGCCGTGTCCAGCCCGCCGCAGTCCTCCCCGGAGCCGCCCGCGACCGGTGCCGCGACGGGGTCCTGACCGGTGCAGCCCGCGACCGCGCGGCGCTGCTGGATCTGGTCCACCACGGCCTGCCGGTTCGCGATCCGGGCGTCGGACTGCGCGTCCGGGTTCGCCTGCTGGCCCGCGATGAAGGTCAGGTTGTTCTGGAGCGCGGTGTCCAGGCCACCGCAGTCCTCGGTGGCCGCGTTGCTGTTCGTCGTGCCGAACGCGAAGACCGCGACCGCGATCCCCGTGATGGCGAGGACAGCCGTGGCGCCGATCGCCGCTCCCTTGCGGTGCCGCGCTGATCCGCCCATCGAGTTCTCCTCCGGATGACTCGTCCCGACCTTGCCGATGGATACGGCCGGGTAACGGCGGTGGTTCAACGGGATGTCCCGCGCCGGCCGGACCGATCGGACCGCCGTCGAGCCTGCCGAACTCCCGAACCGCAGGCCTCCCCGCCACCTCCACCGAAGAAGGTCTAGGTGGCTGGTGTCGAACGGGGTCTTGGCGGGTGTTGATCTGGTCGGTGCTGGGCTGGTTTGCCTTGTGGGCGCGGTGGTCGTCGCGGTGTGTGTCGGTGGGTTGGACGCGATCGTGACCGGTGTG
>DATMCA010001375.1:0-6727 GCA_035559015.1 Umezawaea sp.
AACATCTTGCCGGCGCCGAACAGGTCGCCGACCGTCTTCATGCCGTCCATCAGAGGGCCCTCGATGACGTCGAGCGGGCGGGGCAGCGCCTGCCGCGCCTCCTCGGTGTCGGCCTCGATGAAGTCGACGATGCCGTGGACCAGCGCGTACGACAGGCGCTCGGACACCGTCGCGTCGCGCCACGACAGGTCGACCTCGCGCTGCTTGCTCTTGCCGGTGACGGTGCTGGCGAACGTCACCAGCCGGTCGGTGGCGTCCTCGCGGCGGTCGAACAGCACGTCCTCGACCAGCTCGAGCAGGTCGGCCGGGATGTCCTGATAGACGGCGAGCTGGCCGGCGTTGACGATGCCCATGTCCAGCCCCACCCGCACGGCGTGGAACAGGAACGCCGAGTGCATGGCCTCGCGCACGACGTCGTTGCCGCGGAAGGAGAACGACAGGTTCGAGATGCCGCCGCTGATGTGGACGCCCGGACACCGCTGCTTGATCAGCGGCAACGCGTCGATGAACGCCTTGGCGTACCCGTTGTGCTCGGCGATGCCGGTCGCGACCGCGAGGACGTTCGGGTCGAACACGATGTCCTCGGGCGGGAACCCGGCCTGCTGCGTCAACAGGTCGTAGGCACGGCCGCAGATCGACACCTTGCGCTCGGTCGTGTCGGCCTGGCCCTGCTCGTCGAACGCCATCACGACGACACCGGCGCCGTAGTCGCGGATCCGCCGGGCCTGCTCCAGGAACGGCTCCTCACCCTCCTTGAGGCTGATCGAGTTCACGACCCCCTTGCCCTGCACGCACTTCAGGCCCGCTTCGAGCACGCTCCACCGCGAGCTGTCGATCATCACGGGGATGCGCGCGACCTCGGGCTCGGTCGCGATCAGGTTGAGGAACGTGGTCATCGCCTGCTCGCTGTCGAGCAGGTCGGCGTCCATGTTGACGTCCAGGAGGTTCGCGCCGCCGCGCACCTGCTCCAGCGCCACGTCCACGGCGGCCTGGTGGTTGTCGCCCTCGATGAGCCTGCGGAACTTCGCCGAGCCCGTCACGTTCGTGCGCTCGCCGAT
This sequence comes from Umezawaea sp., assembly GCA_035559015.1. Classification (GTDB taxonomy): domain Bacteria; phylum Actinomycetota; class Actinomycetes; order Mycobacteriales; family Pseudonocardiaceae; genus Umezawaea. The sequence continues at coordinate 1,059 of DATMCA010001375.1, forward strand.
CATCACGAACCCGGTGTCCGGGCCGATCGCGAACGGCTCCAGGCCGCTGAACCTCGTGCGCTCCGGCGAGGCGGGCACGACGCGCGGCGCCAGACCGGAAACGGCCTGCGCGATCTTCTCGATGTGCGCGGGGGTCGTGCCGCAGCAGCCGCCCGCGATGTTGACCATGCCCTGCGAGGCGAAGTCCTGGAGCAGCGCGGCCGTCTGCTCCGGCGTCTCGTCGTAGCCGCCGAAGGCGTTGGGCAGCCCCGCGTTGGGGTGGCACGCGGTGTAGGTGTCGGCGAACCGCGCCAGTTCGGCGACGTGCGGCCGCATCTCCTCGGCGCCCAGCGAGCAGTTCACGCCGACCACCAGCGGCTTCGCGTGCTCGACCGCGCTCCAGAACGCCTCGACCGTCTGGCCGGACAGCGTGCGCCCGGAGCGGTCCACAATGGTCACCGAGATCCACAGCGGCAGGTCCGGCGCGACCTCGCGGGCCGCGGCGATGGCCGCCTTGGCGTTGAGCGTGTCGAAGATGGTCTCGACCAGGAGCAGGTCGACGCCGCCCTCGACCAGGGCGGAGATCTGCTCGGCGTACGTGTCGCGCACCTGGTCGAACGACACCGCGCGGTACGCCGGGTCCTCGACGCGGGGCGACAGCGAGAGGGTCACGTTCAGCGGGCCGATCGAGCCCGCGACGAACCGGCCGCCGAACTCGTCCGCGGCCTGGCGGGCGAGCCGCGCGCCCTCCACGTTCATGTCCCGCACCAGGCCCTGGAGGCCGTAGTCGGCCTGGCCGATGCTGGTGGCGGTGAACGTGTTCGTCGTGGTGATGTCCGCGCCCGCGGCGAGGTACTGCCGGTGCACGTCGAGGATGACGTCGGGGCGGGTCAGGTTCAGCAGGTCGGGGTCGCCGGTCACGTCGTGCGTGTGGTTCTGGAACCGATCGGCCTTGTAGTCGGCCTCGGTCAGCCCGGCGCCCTGGAGCATCGTGCCCCAAGCGCCGTCGAGAACCGCGATTCGCCGTTCCAGCAGGTCACGCAGGTCGCTCACGGGCAGCCTCCACGGGGGGGTGGAGGCGCCCTTGCTGACCGGAGGACGGGTCGAGCGTGGCGGACCGTGGTCCGTTGCAGCGCCTCTCGACCCGTCGCCGAGATTACCGGAACCGGCGGTAGATTGCGGCCGTGGACCAGATCGTGGACATCTACACCGACGGCGCCTGCTGGACGAACCCCGGACCTGGTGGTTGGGGCGCCGTGCTGCGGTACGGCGAGCACGAGAAGGAGTTGTGCGGCGGCGAGGCCGCTGAGACCACGAACAACCGGATGGAACTGACCGCGCCCATCCGCGCGTTGGACCACCTCAAGCGCCCGGTGACCGTCCGCCTGTTCACCGACAGCACGTACGTCCGCAACGGCATCACCGCGTGGATTCCCAAGTGGAAGGCCAACGGCTGGCTCACCGCGGCGAAGCAGCCGGTGAAGAACGCCGACCTCTGGGTGCTGCTGGAGAAGGCCGTGGAACGTCACACGGTCGAGTGGCGCTGGGTCAAGGGCCACGCCGGGGACCCCGGCAACGAGCACGCCGACCGGCTGGCGCTGCGCGGTCTGGAGGAGGCGTTGCGCGAGGCGGGCCACGACCCGGCGACGTACCGGTCGACAGCTCGGTAAAACCCGTTGGTCCGGGCAGGACACCGCTGCGATGATCCGGCCGTGGCAGTCCTCTCCGCACCCGATGGAACATCCCTCGCCTACGCCGAGGTCGGCGCCGGTCCGCCCTTGGTGTGCCTGCCGGGCGGTCCGATGCAGGACGCCGCCTACCTCGGTGACCTGGGTGGACTGTCCGATCGCCGGTTGATCCTGCTCGACCCGCGCGGCACCGGCCGGTCCGGGACGCCCGCCGACCTCACCTCCTGCCGCTGCGACCGACTGGTCGGCGACGTCGAGGCGCTGCGCGAACACCTGGGCCTGGAGCGCCTCGACCTGCTCGGCCACTCCGCGGGCGCCAACATCGCCGTGACGTACGCGGCCCACCACCCCGACCGCGTGAGCAGGCTCGTCCTGGTCACGCCGAGCACCTTCGCCGTCGGCATCACCACCACCCCGGACGACCGCCGCGAGGTCCTGCGCCGCCGCGCGGACGAGCCGTGGCACGACGGGGTGTCGACCGCCTTCGAGCAGATCGTCGCCGGTCAGGGGTCCGACTGGGACGCGCTGGTCCCGTTCACCTACGGCCGCTGGGACGCCGCCGCCCAGGCCCACCACGCCGCCCAGGACGGCCGCCGCAACGCCGAGGCCGCGGCCGCGTTCAGCGCGGAGGGCGCTTTCACGCCCGAGGAGACCCGAGCGGCCCTGGCGAGGTTCACCTCACCGGTCCTGCTCATCGCGGGCGAACTCGACATGTCCATCCCGGCATCCATCGTCGCCGCGTACGCCGACCTCTTCCCGAACGCCGGCCTCCACGTCCAGTCCGGCGCGGGCCACTTCCCCTGGCTCGACGACCCGGCCCGGTTCACCGCGACCATCAGGGAGTTCCTAGCCGGGCCGCCTGCGTGATCAGGTAGTTCCGCTCCGGCGTGCTCGCCGTCCGGGCCGCCGCCGCGCGGTAGTGCTCCACCGCCGCCTCGACGTCGCCCGCCATCTCGTACAGGTGCGCGCGCACGGCGGCCAGCCGGTAGTGCCCGTCCAGCCGCTCGGCCACCGCGTCCAGCAGCGTCAACCCCGCCCGAGGACCGTGCACCATCGCCACGGCGACGGCCCGGTTCAGGGCGACCACCGGGTTGCCGGTCATCCGTTCCAGCAGCCCGTAGAGGCCCAGGATCTCCGGCCAGTCGGTATCCGAGGCGTGCGCCGCGTCGTCGTGGACGGCGGCGATGGCGGCCTGCAACTGGTACTCGCCCACCATCCCCTTGGCCACGGCGCTGGTCACCAGTGCGACGCCCTCGACGATCAGCGAGTGGTCCCACAGGGTCCGGTCCTGCTCGGCCAGCGGGATCAGGGAGCCGTCGGCGGCGGTGCGCGCGGGGCGGCGGGCGTCGGTCAGCAGCATGAGCGCGAGGAGACCCGCGACCTCGCCGTCGTCGGGCAGCACGGCGTGCACGGCGCGGGCCAGGCGGATCGCCTCCCCGGACAGTTCGCCGCGGTGCAGGTCACGGCCGATGCTGCTGGTGTAGCCCTCGTTGAACAGCAGGTAGAGGACACGCAGCACGGACCGCAGCCGGGGCGCGCGGTCGTCGCCGACGGGCATCGCGAACGGCACGCCGGACGCCTTCACGCGCTGCTTCGCGCGGCTGATGCGCTGCGCCATGGTCGTCTCGGGCACGAGGAACGCGTTGGCGATCTCGGCGGTGGTCAGACCGGCCACCGCGCGCAGCGTCAACGCGATGGCCGACGCGGGCGTCAGGGCCGGGTGGCAGCAGAGGAACAGCAGGACGAGCGTGTCGTCGCGGTCGGCCACGTCGAAGGGCGGCGGTTCCAGGGCGACGGCGGTGTCCTCGCGCCTCCGGCGGGCCTGCTCGCTGCGGAACTGGTCGGTCATCCGCCGCACGGCGGCCTGGACCAGCCAGCCGCGCGGGTTGTCCGGAACGCCTTCGGCGGGCCAGTGCAGGGCGGCGGCCAGCAGCGCCTCCTGCACGGCGTCCTCGGCGGCGGCGAAGTCGCCGAACCGGCGGACGACCACGCCGAGGACCTGCGGCGCGTGCTCCCGCAGCAGGTCCTCGACGCCGGTCGTCACTGCTCGACGCTCGGCGCGCTCATCACTTCCCGCACCTCGATCGGCTGGCCGATCGGCCTGCCACCGGGACCGGGGGCGGCGGACGCCTGCGCGGCGATCTCCAGCGCGCGGTCCTCGGACTCCACGTCGACCGTCCAGTAGCCCGCGAGGAACTCCTTCGACTCGGGGAACGGCCCGTCGACCACGACCGGCGACCCCTCGCCCTTGAAGACGACGACCTTCGCCACCTCGGGACCGGCGAGGCCCTGGCCGTCGACCAGCTCACCCTTGTCGGTCAACTCCTGGCCCAGCGCCTGCTGGAAGTCGATGTGCGCCTTGATGTCGCCGGGGGCCCAGCTGGTGATCGGCTCCACGCCCTCGATCTTCTGGTAGCTCATCAGCAGCATGAACTTCGGCATCGTGTTCTCCTCGTGTCCACCGCGCCGGTTTTCCGGGGCCGTCATGAGTAGGACGGAGCACGTGGCGAGTTCTCGACATCTCGCATCGCACCTTCTCCGGAGGTCACGCGCCGCGGGCCCATCCTGGCACCTGACGAGCCTCCCAGCAGCGGAAACCGCTCAGAGCACGATCTCGGCCAGCCGGGCGACCTCCTTCACGTCGTCGGACGTCGGGTTGAAGACCAGCTCATCCGCGCCGAGGTCGGCGAACGCCCGCACGGCCTCGCGAACCTCGGCGGCCGTGCCGCGCACGCCGGACGTGAGCAGCGCCGTCCCCTGCTCGCCGAGGTTGGCGTAGTAGTCGGCCACGCTGTTCCGGCCGCGCTCGGCGTCGCCGAGCGCGAAGTAGGCGATGGCCACCAGGCGCGGTCCGCCCTCGCGCCCGGCGTCCCGCCACGCGGCGCGGGCGGCGTCGAACAGGTCGCCGATCATGGCCGCGGGCAGGGACGGGCCGATGTAGCCCTCGCCCCACTTCGCCATGCGCGCGAACGCGGCCGGCGCACCACCGCCGAACAGCATCGGCACCTGGCGGGTGCCCGGCGGCACGGCCGGGTTCGTCCCGCCGCCGACCGGCTCCCCCGCCCACACCGACCGGTAGACCTCCAGGTCCCGGTCCATGCGCTTGCCCAGGCCCTTCGGACCCGCTCCCTCGGCGACGAAGTCGTCCTCATGCCCACCGATGCCGATGCCGAGCGTCAGACGCCCGCCGGACATCCCGTCGATGCCCGCGACCTCCTTCGCGATCAGCGCGGGCGGCCACACGCCGGTAAGCATGACGTTGCTGATCAACCCGATCCGCTCGGTCACGGCGGCGGCGCCCGCGAGCGCGACCGTGTCCATCAGGCCGGGGTAGGCGATGCGGCCGACACTGCCGAGCGTCGAGAACCCGGCCTCCTCGGCCAATCGGGCCCACTCCGGGATGACGGTGGGGTCCACGTCGCGAACCTGGTTCGGCAGCCCGACTCCGATCTTCACCAACGACCTCGCTTCCGGTGATCAACAGGACCTCCGAACGTAGCAAGGCCTCCGGGGGTGGACGTCGGGAGCGGACTTGACTCAGGCGCGGGGTCCCCGGTAGTCGCGCGAACCGAGGAACGCGCGGTGCGCGGCGGCGTACCACGGCGACAGTTCCGCGTCGATCCGCGCCGAGTCGGCGTCGCTCAGCACGACCAGCGGGTCCTGGTGCGGCCAAGCCTCCACCATCCGCGCCCGCAGCCCGGTCGGCGGGTGCGTGGCCCACAGATCGGTGTTCCTCATCGTGAGCTGCCTCAACGCCGGCAGGTCGCCCCGCTTGGCCTCGTGCATCGACTCGGCCATGCCGGCCCACCGCCCCGACGGCTTGGTCTCGGCGTGGTGCACGAGGAGGCTCGCGATCTGCGGCAGGAGCGTCAACCGGTCGAACAGCGAGGTCGTCGCGGTGGATCCCGCCACGTCCACGGCGACCGAGTCGGCCAGGTACTCGGCGCGCTGGTGGTCGCGGTCGCCGAGCGCGGACAGGCCGAGGTGCACCACGAGCACGAT
>DATMCA010001376.1:0-2147 GCA_035559015.1 Umezawaea sp.
GTTCGCGGCGTTCGCGTTCGCGCTGGTGGTCGCGGTTGTCTCCCTGGTGGTGCGCTGGTTCCGCGAGACGGGCGTGCGGCGGAAGGTGGTCGGGTGGGTGCTGGCGGGCACGCTGGTGGGGATCCCGACGCTGGCGCTGGACGTGGTGTCCGGCGCACCGTGGGGCGCGTGGCTGGTGGCGGCGACGGCGTTCCCGGTGGCGCTGGTGGTGGTGATCGTCCGCCACGGCCTGTACGACATCGAGTTGGTGATGCACCGGACGCTGCTCTACGGCCTGCTGGGCGCGTCGCTGACCGGGATCTACGCGGTCGTCGTGATGATCACCACCAGCAGCCCGCCGACCACCTCCACCGTGTTCGCGACCGTCGTGGTCGTGGTGGCGTTCGCACCGCTGCACCGCCTGCTCCGACGCGCGCTGGACCGGTGGTTCTTCGGCGACCGCGCCGACCCGTACCGGGCGGTGGTCGAGTTGGGCCGCACGCTGGCGCGAACCCGCCGTCCGCACGAGGTGCTGCCCGCCATCACCTCGTCGGTGGGCGAGGCGTTGAAGCTCCCGTACGTGGCCGTCCGGCTGGACGGCGGGGAGTGCCGGGTATCGGACGAGTACGGGTGTTCGCGCGGCTGGGAGCAGCACGAGGTGGACCTGCGGCACAGCGGGCAACGAGTGGGCGTGCTGGTGGCCGAGGCCCGGGGTGGCGGCGAGAGGTTCGGGTCGCGCGAACTCGGCCTCCTGGACGGCTTGGCGGGCCAGGCCGCGCCCGCCGTGCACTCGGTGCGGCTGGAGTTGGCGCTGCGCAAGGCTGACGCCCGGTTCGAGCGCAAGCGCCGGGAGGACCTGAACCGGATCAGCAACGACCTGCACGACGTCATCGGCTCCGGCGTCGTGGGCATCCAGAAGCAGGTGAGCGTCGTCCTGCGGACGATGGGCGACTCCGACGCGAAGGCGCGGAGCCGGCTGGGTGACGCGGTCGCCGACCTGGAAACGCTCACCACCACCGTGCGGCGGGTGGTCCGCGACGTGCAGGCGCTCGACCTGCGGGCAGGTCTGGTGAACGCCCTGGGCCGACTGGCGGAGCGCCTGGAGGGCGAGGTGGCCGTGCACGTCGTCCCGACCGGGGAACTCGACGACATCCCGTTCCCGGTCGCGCGCGCCGCCTACCTCGTGATCAGCGAGGCGCTGGCGAACGTCGTCCACCACGCGGAGGCCTCGGAGTGCCGGATCGAGGTCGTCCGCGCCGGCACCGCGTTGGAACTCGCCGTCACCGACGACGGCCGGGGCGTGTCCGAGAACCCGGTTCCGGGGATCGGGCTGGAATCGATGAAGGAGCGCTGCCAGGACCTGGGCGGGGACTTCGCCGTGGTCCGCTGCGCTCCCGGAACCCGTGTCACGGCTCGCATCCCGTTCAGGCGGGCCTGATCCCCCGCGGCGTCGGGACCGACCGCCGCGCCACCAGCGCACTGGGAGCGCACCTTGACGGACACCCCGCACCGGGTCCTGATCGTGGACGACCACCCGATCTTCATCAGGGGAGTGCGCGTCGAACTGGAGGACGCCGAGGACGTGGAAGTGGTGGGCGAGTGCGCCACCGGCGCGGACGCCATCGCGTTCGCGGAGCGGGAACGCCCCGACGTGGTGCTGGTCGACCTGCGGATCCCGTGGGCCGAGGGGGACGAGGCGACGGTCTGCGGGCCGGAGGTCATCCGCCGGATCGTCGGGTTGGGACTCGGCACGAAGCTCGTCGTACTGTCCATGCTCGACGATCCCGAGCACGTGCGGTCCTCGCTGAAGGCCGGGGCGGTGGGCTACCTGAGCAAGGAGGAGTCCAACGTCGTCCAGGCGGTGCGCACCGTGGCGGAGGGCAACAAGGTGGTGCTGGACAAGCGGGTCACCGCCGCGCTGCTCGACCAGCAGGTGTCCGAGGTCGACCTGCCGTTCGGCCTGACGAAGGCCGAGTACCGCATGCTGGTGCTGATGGGCAACGGGTCCACGAAGCAGCAGATCGCCAAGGAACTGGTGCTCTCGCCCAAGACGGTGGCGAACCGGGCGCTGGCGATCCAGGCAAGGCTGGGCGTCCGCAACTGGGCCGAAGCCGTCGAGAAGGCGCGCAGGCACGGCAACGGCGGTGCGGAGCACCCGTGAATCGGGG
>DATMCA010001377.1:0-9817 GCA_035559015.1 Umezawaea sp.
CCGAACCTGTTCATCAAGATCCCGGCCACCGTCGAAGGCCTCCCGGCCATCACCGAGACGATCGCCAACGGGATCAGCGTCAACGTCACCCTGATCTTCAGCATCGAGCGCTACGAGGCCGTGATGGAGGCCTACCTCGCCGGGCTGGAGAAGCGCGCCAAGGACCCCGACGCCGATTTCGCGGGCATCGAGAGCGTCGCCTCGTTCTTCGTGTCCCGTGTGGACACCGAGATCGACGAGCGCCTGGACGAGGCCGGCGCCGATCCCGCGCTCAAGGGCAAGGCGGGTGTCGCCAACGCGCAGCTCGCCTACCAGGCCTACGAGAAGGTGTTCTCGTCCAGCCGCTGGAAGGCGCTCGAAGCGCGCGGCGCGAGCAAGCAGCGTCCGCTGTGGGCCTCGACCGGGGTCAAGAACCCCGACTACAGCGATACGCTCTACCTGTCCGAGCTGGTCGCGTCCGACACGGTGAACACGATGCCGGAGAAGACCATGCAGGCCTTCGCCGACCACGGTCGGCTCGGCCGTCCGGTGACCGATACCTATGCCGACGCGGCCGCCGTCCTCCAGGCCGTGACCGCCGCCGGGATCGACCTCGACGACGTCTTCCAAGTTCTCGAGGACGAGGGCGTGCGGAAGTTCAGCGACGCCTGGGACGACCTCACCAGCTCTGTGCAGGAGCAGTTGCGGGACAAGGCCTGACCCGGGCGTCGCAAGCTGACGAGTGAACGGAACGAGGAGGTAGGCCATGCAGGACACGACCACGGTGAACAGGCTGCGCACGGTCCTCGGTGATGTCGGGTACCCGGCGGCCAAGGACCAGTTGACCGACCACGCGTCGCGCAACAACGCCGACGAGGACACCGTGCACGCACTGCGGTCGATCCCGGACGGTGTCTACGGATCGTTCGACGAGGTCCTGGAGAAGGTCGACGTGGACGAGAGCCGCGACGCCTGATCGGGGCCGCGCACGGGTAGGGCTCTCAACGGGCCCTACCCGTCCTCCTCCGGCTCTCGAACTCGGCGGGCGTCCAGTCCAGGCGTCGCGTGCGGATGGTGACGCCTCCTCGGTGGCGGCCACCCGCGAGCGCCGCGGTGCGGACGCAGAAGTGCGTCCACATGTTCAGCTGGACCTCCTTGGCGAAGCCCACCCGGTTGTAGAGCAGGTCGGACAGCCGATCGCCCGCACGGCACCAGGACTCGATCTCGAACAGCACACCCCCGTCGACGTCCGTCGTGCGGAACTCGATGTGCCCGGCCTCCAGGTGTCCGCCCAAAGTGGACAGCCGGAACGAGGTGGAGTCCTTCCCCGTCACCCTGACCGGGCCGTCCCACGGACCCGGCATGCGGACCACCAGCTCGTCCCCGAGCCGAACGGGCCCGCGCTGTCCCCGTGTCTTGTGGAACACCGCCATCTCCGGCGACGCCCGGTTGAGCCCGTCCGCGACCACTTCCAGCAGTTCCGGCGCGGTCATCGAGCTGCCGACGATCAGGATCGAGTACGTGCGGTGCAGCAACGGCCCGACACCGTCGGCGATTCCCTGGTTCCGGCCACCGGGCACGTCGTCGGCGAAACCCGGGAGGTCCTCCGCGGTGCCCGTCTCCTCCGTGCGGTGCAGGGGAGTGGTGCGCCACGTGTACCTCCACGCGACCAGGGCCACCCCGAGCGGCCACCAGAGCACGGTCGCCAGCCGGGTCGGTCCGCTCGCCGTGGTCATGGAGCTATGACACCATGCGGGAGAGGCCGTCGCTCGTTGCCGCGGTGCCGAACGGAGGCTCGCATGACCATCGGGAAATCATTGCGGCGCGCGGGTTTGCGCGGTGATCACCTGCACTTCGCCTCGCTCGGGGCGATCGTGTTGTGCGTGGCGCTGTGGATCCGGGCCAAGACGGTCGACCAGGAGGAGCGCGGCAACGCCGAACGCCGCGCCCTGTTCGTGGGCCTCTGGCCGCCCACGTTGTGGCTGATGGGCGACACGGTGCGGGAACACGAGTAGATGGTCTCCGTCGCCGAACTCGACGCGCTGCGCCCCCTCGCGCTCAACTACGACCCCCGCGCGGCGCCCGTGGACGGTGTGGCGGAAGGTCACTGGCACGTCGACTCCGCCATCGCGGTGGTCGGCCGCGAACAGCCCGGCCCGCCGGAGCCGGGCGGCGCCTGGGAACGGGCGTGCCTGCTGTCCCGGCGCTACGAGTTCTCCGATCCGTCGATCATGCGGGCCTACTACCGGCGTGACGACGAACTCCTCGGCCGCGACATGCTGCTGGAAGGCCGCTTCGCCGGGCTGCGGTTCTACCTCGGCGTGCGGATCACCTCGGTGGTGGACGAGACGAGAGGCACCGGCGACCGCGCCGAACAGGTCTGGGGCTGGAGCTACCAGACCCTCCAGGGGCACCTGGAGGAAGGCAGGCTCACCTACGAGGTCGTCAAGAACCTCGCCACCGGCGCGGTGTCGTTCAAGGTCAGCGGCTACTCCCGGCGCGCGCCACTCCCCAACCCGGTCATCAGGTGGGGTTTCCACCTCTTCGGCCGGTGGACCCAGCGGCGGTTCTACGGAGCCGTCCTGAGGCGCATGCGCGACCTGCTCGCCGCCGCACGACGTGGCGAGCAGGCACCGTCGAGGACGGTGCTGGACGACGGCGTGGTGATCGCCCCGTCCGGGTCGATGGCCCAGCCGTGGGAACGCGTCCTGCCGGGATCCCACCACCCCGGAGGGTGACGGCCACCAGCGGTTCGGGAACACGCACGGATGTCCTTGAGTGACAGGGGTTTGACCTTCCGCGCGTTCGACCGTGCGAGTTCGCGGTGGTCTACGGCAGGGTGGGGATCACCGCCCACACGGTCTTGTGCCCGGGGTGGACCTGGGTCCCCCACGCCGTGCTGATCGACTCGACCAGCTTCAGGCCCCTGCCACGAGGCCCGCTCAGGGTGGACGCGCCGCCGCGCGGCACGGAACTCGTGCTCCCGTCGTCCACCTCCACGCGGACGGTTCCGCGCGCACGTTGGTGGGACAGTCGCAGGCAGTGCGGCCCTTCGGCGTGGTCGTAGGCGTTGGTGGTCAGCTCGGTCGCGACCAGTTCGACGTCGATCACGACGTCGTCGTGCACGTCGGGGAGGTTCTCCCGGATCCACGCGCGGATGCGCGACAGGGGCGGAACCCGGTGGAGTCCCAGGTCGAACTCGTGATCGTCCTCGATCGTCAAGATGGTCACCCGCTCCGGTGCTCTGTTCCGCGGCGTCGGGTGGAGCGGCGGTCACAATTGTCTGATTACCCTGATCGGAGACACGTCACACCTCTCCGGGAGGGTGACCTCCGGGTCGGGGGAGCGTCGTCGTGCGAACGCCCACGAGTCCACCTACCGTGAGGTATCAGCCTGGAGGTGCGTAGGTGGACCGTCGTTGGGAATACCTGGCCCTGCTGCTCGCCTGCCTCCTGGTGACAGCTCCTCTGGAGTTCCGCGGAGGCGGGGTCTACCGGCAGCCCGCCCGGTTGGTCCGAGCGGTCCTCCCCGTCCTGGTGATCTTCACGGCGTGGGACGTCGCCGCCATCGCGAGACGGCACTGGGACTACAACCCCCGGTTCGTCACGGGAGTGCGGCTTCCGGGAGCGGTGCCGTTGGAGGAACTGCTGTTCTTCGTCGTGATCCCCATCTGCGCCGTGCTGGCCTACGAGGCCGTCACGGCGATGCGAGGCGCGGACCGAACCGCTCCGGTCGACCACAGGTGAGGGGACGCCCGTGGAGTACCTGGTAGCGGCCCTGGCCGCCGTTGCGCTGGTCGTTGCCGCCGAACTGCTGCTGTTCCGCACCGGGCTGTTCCGCCGCAAGGCCTACTGGATCACGATGGCGATCGTGTTCGCGTTCCAGATCGCCGTGGACGGATGGCTGACCAAACTGGACGATCCGATCGTGCGGTACGCGGACTGGGCGATCAGCGGGGTGCGAGTGCCGTGGGACATCCCGGTCGAGGACTTCCTGTTCGGCTTCGCCATGGTCACCCTGACCCTGCTGCTGTGGGAGCGGGCACGACGACCCGCGACGCCTGAGAGGCGAGGATCATGACCGGACGCGACCGCAAGGCCGTTCGCACCCCCGGACCGGTCGGCCGGTCCACCTTCGAGCACGACGCGCCGGTGATCGGCGTCGTGGGCGGCGGCATCGCCGGACTGGCCGCCGCGACCGTCCTCGCGGAGCGGGGCGCGCGGGTGGTGCTGTGCGAACGCGAGGACTACCTCGGCGGTCGCGTCGGCGGCTGGTCGACGGAACTGGCCGACGGCAGCACCGCGACGATGACCCGCGGCTTCCACGCCTTCTTCCGCCAGTACTACAACCTGCGGTCCCTGCTGGGCAGGGTCGACCCGGCGGGTACCGCGCTCGTCGGGTTGCCCGACTACCCGCTGTGGCACGCGGGCGGGCACCGCGAGGGGTTCGCCGGACTGCCGCGCGCGGCACCGTGGAACGCGACGGCCTTCCTCTGGCGCAGCCCCGCCTTCGCCTGGAGCGACCTACCCCTGGTCAACACCCGTGCGGCGCTGCGGCTGCTCGACGTGTCCGTTCCGCGCACCTACGACGAACTGGACGGCATCGACGCCGCGACCTACCTCGGCCACGTCCGGTTCCCGCGGGCCGCGCACGCCCTGGCGTTCGAGGTGTTCTCCCGCAGCTTCTTCGCCCACCCCAGCCGGATGTCGGCCGCCGAGCTGGCGACGATGTTCCACATCTACTTCCTCGGCTCGGCCGAGGGCCTGCTCTTCGACGTCGCGGCGGACCCGTTCCCGCACGCCCTGTGGAACCCGCTGGGCCGCAACCTGGAAACGCTGGGTGCCTCGGTGCGCACCGGTACCCCGGTGGAGGGCGTGGGAATCGGACACCGCAGGCGGTTCAGCCTCCGCGTGCCTGGGGAGTCGATCGAGGTGGACGCGGTCGTGCTCGCCGCGGACGTGTCGGGCCTGCGCCGGATCGTCGCGGGCTCACCATCCCTCGGCACCCCGGAGTGGCGGGAGAAGGTCGCGCTGCTGGAGACCACTCCGCCGTTCCTGGTGTCGCGCTACTGGCTGGACCGCCCGGTGCGCGCCGATCGGCCGGGTTTCCTCGGCACCAGCGGGTACGACCTGCTCGACAACGTGTCCGTGCTGAACCACTACGAGCACGAAGCCCGCGCCTGGGCCGCACGCACCGGCGGTTCGGTGGTCGAGCTGCACGGGTACGCGCTGCCACCCGAGGTCGACCAGGACGCGGCCCGCGGACGACTCCTCGACCAACTGCACGTGGTCTACCCGGAAACCAGGGGTGCGGGGATCGTGGACGAACGCCACGAGCTGCGGGCGGACTGCCCGCTGTTCCCACCCGGTGGGTTCGCCGACCGTCCCACCGTGCGCACCCCGGACGACTTCCTCGTGCTGGCCGGGGACCTGGTGCGCGTCGACCTGCCGGTCGCGCTGATGGAACGCGCCGCCACCACGGGATTCGTCGCCGCCAACCACCTGCTCGAACGGTGGGGGGTCGCGGGTACTCCACTGTGGACGGTTCCGACCTCCGGTCGCGGACCGCTGCTGCGCGCCGCGGCCCGCAGGTGGGGCCGCGACCCGGCTCAGCCCGGCAGGCGACCGGTGGCGCGCAACGCGTAGCGGCGTTCGGCGTAGGCCATGTCGTCGCGCCACAACCGCTTCGCCACCAGCCGCATCACCGGTCGGAGCGCGGGAGCGGCCGACCGGGCGACGGTGAAACCCCGCCGGGGCGAGTGCGCGATCGTCGCCTCGACCACGGCGGTGCGAGCGGCGCCGTCCGGACCGGGGGACAGGGGCGTGGCGTGGGTTTCCACCACGCTGCCCTCGCCTTCGCCCTCGACGACGTGCATGACGATCGTGCGCGGCTCCGGGCAGGTGAAGGCGGCCACCACGGGCACACCGACCCGGCCCGCCAGCCGGAACGTCACCTCGACCAGGAACCTGTCGTCCCGCTCGGTGGGTGTCTCCAGCACGGTGAGGTTCGCGAACGAGTAGGGGTGGAACCACGCGCCGTGCCACGGGTCGAGCCGGTTGGCCATCACGTCCTCCGGCTCGCAGCGGCCGATCACCGTGGCGACCGCGTCCACCGAGCCGGCAGGCGGTCGAACCGGCAGCACGGGTTCCGGCAGCGGTTCCTCCCCGCCGACCTCGTCCAACCGAACCCACGCCAACACGCCGTCGTCATGGGCCGGGTACGGGCTCCACGCGCCGAACTTCCCGCCGTTCAAGGCCAATCCGTGCCACCGGCATACGATCCGCCCCTTGTGCACCGCCCCGTCGCACAGCGGCGCGCCCAGGTGCGGGCACGACCCCGGCCCGGCCAGCAGTTCGCCACCGGTGCCGCGCCAGACGACGACCTCGTGGCCGGAGATGGTGCGACCGAACGGTTTTCCCTCCGTCACCTCCCGGCTGGCCCCGACCACGAACCAGTTGCCCGACGGCCGGGCCAGCGCGCGCTTGAGCGCGGCCTCGATCAACGCCGGTTTCGCGGCCTTCCAGGTCGGCTCCTGCTCCGGCCACGGGCGGCTGCTGAACACGCGCAACGGAATGCGAACGGGCACAAGGGACTCCTGGGGGTCAGGCGGATCCGACCAGCACCGACCTGGCCAGCGCGGGCAGGGCGATGGCCAACCTGCGACCACCGGACACGACGACCCGACCGGACAGCACGTCGTGGTCGGCTTCCTCGATCAGGTCCAGGATCCGGCCGTACAGCCGGAACGCCGTGCCCACGCACGGCCTGGACCGCGGTGCCAGCATGGCGATACCGGGCTCGGCCTCCCGGTACACCGCACGGGCCCGCGCGACCTGGTGCGCCAGCGCACGGCGGATGCGCGGATCGGTCCGACCGGTCCTGCGGGCGTGCAACAACATCGACCGGTCGACGTCGAACGCGGCCAGCTCGTCCACCGGCAGGTAGACCCGACCGCGGTCGAGGTCCTCACCCACGTCGCGCAGGAAGTTCGTCAACTGGAACGCCACACCCAACGCGGCCGCGGCCGGTTCCGCCTCCGCGCGCGGCACACTCGTGCCGAGCACCGGCAGCACCTGAAGGCCGATGACGGCGGCCGACCCGTGCACGTACCGCGCGAGGTCGGCGTAGGTCGCGTACTCGGTGACCGTGAGGTCCATCCGCATGGACGCCAGGAAATCGGTGAAGTGGCGGTGGTCGATGTCGTAGCGGCGCGCGGTGTCCACGACCGCGGCGACCACCGGATCATCGCTGGTGCCCGCTGCCAGGCCGGTGGTCAGGCGTTCCTCGACCGTGGACAGTTGATCCGCGCGTTCACCGGGGGTGCGCCCGTCGTGGACCTCGTCGACGATGTCGTCGGCCCACCGCGCGAACCCGTACAGCGCGTGGACCGCCGGTCGCTGCTCGCGCTGGAGCATCCGGGTGGCGAGGAAGTAGGTGCGCCCGTGCTCGGCGTTGAGGCGACGGCAGCGCTCGTAGGCCAGCCGCAATCCGGGATCGGTGATCCCGGCGGCGTCGAGTTCACGGTGGACCGACATGGTGGGCACGGATCCTTCCGCAGGCGTCGAGTCGCACGCTATGCCGCGTGGACCACCCCCGCACGACGGACGCGGTCATCATGCGGAACCCCCGTCGCACTGCTTAGCTCCACACACCGATCTCCCCTGGAGGCGATGATGTCGCTGGCACCCGTCACCCGCGCGCACCGACCTCCCGCGGTGGACGACACCGATGCCTTCCGCCACCTGGACACCGAGCTGAAGGCGTTCCTGGACACCAATCCGCACGCCGACCTCGCACCGGAACTGGTCGAGGCGCTCGGCGAAATGGTCCTGCGCGGCGGGAAGCGCGTGCGGCCGACGTTCGCCTGGTGGGGCTGGCGGGCCGCGGGCGGTGACGCCGACGGTCCGCGCGCCCGGACGACCGTGCGGGCGCTGATCTCGCTGGAACTGCTCCAGTGCTGCGCCCTGGTGCACGACGACGTGATGGACCGGTCCACGATCCGGCGCGGCGGCCCGGCCGTGCACGTGGTCTTCGCGAAGCGGCACCAGCGCGAGTTCTGGTCGGGTGAGGGACGCCTCTACGGCGACTCCGCCGCGATCCTGGTGGGAGACCTGGCCCTGGCCTGGGCCGACGACGCTCTCGTCACCGCGGGCCTCGACGGCGCCACCCTCGCGCGGGCCTGGGTCCCGTGGCAGGCCATGCGCACGGAGATGATGGCCGGGCAGCACCTGGACCTGCTGGCCGGAGCCCGCCGCGAGGAGTCGCTCGACCAGGCGCTGCGCGTCGCCCGGTACAAGACCGCCGCCTACACCGTGGAACGCCCCCTGCACCTGGGTGCCGCGCTCGCCGGCTCCCCGCCCGACCTCGTGGAGGCCCTGCGCGAGTTCGGCCGCGACATCGGCGTCGCGTTCCAACTCCGCGACGACCTCCTGGGGGTCTTCGGCGACAGCACCGTCACGGGCAAACCGGTCGGCGACGACCTGCGCGAGGGCAAGCGCACCCCGTTGATGGCCATCGCGGTCAGCCTCGCCCGCGCGTCGGGCCGCTTCGACGCCGTGCGACGACTGCGGTCCTGCCTGGAAGGGCGGCAGCTCACCGACCGCGCGCTGGCCGACGTCCGCGAACTGCTGCACGACCTCGGCGCCGTGCGCGTGATCGAGGAGCAGATCGCCCTGTTGGCCGCCAGCGCGTCGCACGCCCTCGACCACGCCCGGATGACCGGGATCGCCCGAACCAACCTGCGGCGGCTGGCCGCCCAGGTCACCGCTCGTCGACACTAGGAGAACACCGTGGTCCACGTCGTCCGAGGCCGGACCGACTCGGTCGTCGTGGTGGGTGCCGGGCTGGCCGGGCTCTCCGCCGCCCTGCACCTGCGCGGCGACGGCCACGAGGTGACCGTGCTGGAGAGGTCCGAGCACCCCGGCGGCCTCGCCGGGAGGCTGGACCTCGCCGGACACCACCTCGACACCGGACCCACGGTCCTGACGATGCCCGAACTGCTGGACGAGGCGCTGGGCGCGGTCGGGGAACGCCTCGCCGACCGGCTGGAACTCCTGCCGCTGCACCCGGCCTACCGGGCGGCGTTCGCCGACGGCACTGCGCTGGACGTGCACACCGGCCAGGCCGAGATGGAGCAGGCCGTCCAGGAGTTCGCCGGGGGAGCGGAGGCCGACGGCTACCGACGGCTGCGCACCTGGCTCACCCGGCTGCACGACGTGCAGCGGGACCGGTTCATCGGCGCGAACTTCGACAGCCCGTTCGACCTGGTGGGCCGCGACCTCGTCGCGCTCGCCGCCCTGGGCGGTTTCGGGCGCCTCGACAACGCGGTGAGCAGGTTCCTCAAGGACCCCCGACTGCGTCGGGTCTTCACGTTCCAGTCGCTCTACGCCGGGGTCGCACCCCGTGACGCCCTCGCCGCCTACGCCGTCATCGCGTACATGGACACGGTCGCCGGGGTCTGGTTCCCCCGCGGCGGCATGCACGCCGTTCCGCAGGCCCTGGCGAAGGCCGCCGAGGCCGCCGGTGTCCGGTTCGTCCACGGCGCCGAGGTCGTCGGGCTCGAACGCTCGGGCGACCGCGTCACGGCCGTGCGCACCGACGCGGACCGGTTCCCGTGCGACGCGGTGGTGCTGGCCACGGGACCGGGGCAGAGCGCCCGACTGCTCCGCGGTGCGCCTCGACGGCCCGTCGCCCTGCGCTGGTCACCGTCGGCCGTGGTGGTGCACCTGAGCGCCGATCGCGTCACCGACGAGGTCGCGCACCACACGATCTCCTTCGGCGAGCAGTGGGAGCGCACGTTCGACGAGATCATCGACCGGGGCAGCCTCATGAGCGACCC
>DATMCA010001378.1:0-6217 GCA_035559015.1 Umezawaea sp.
GAGATGCTCGAACGGGGTCTGCGCTACCTGGCGACCAGCGACGCGCTGTTCCGCGCGCTGCTGCCGGGCCTCGCGGCGGAAGCGGACGGGGTGGAGGCACGATGACGAACTTCTCGGCAGGCCCGATCGCGGTGCTCGGCGCCGGGGTGATGGGCACCGGCGTGGCGACCCTCGCGGTGGGGTGCGGGTTCCCCGTCGTCCTGGTCGACGTCTCCCAGGACACGCTGGACAAGGCACGCGCAGAGGTCTCCCAGCAGCTCAGGCTGGGCAGGCTGATGGGCGCGCTGGACAAGGACCGGACCGCGGGGGAGCTGACCACCACGACCGACCTGGCCGACGTGGCCGGAGCGGTCGTCGTGGTGGAGTCGATCACCGAACGCGCGGAGCTGAAGGCGAAGGTGCTCGCCGAGGCGTCGGAGGTGGTGGCGGTCGGAACCCCCGTGGTGACCAACACGTCCGCGATCCCCGTCGACGAGCTGGCCGACTCGGTGGCCCGCCCGGCGGACTTCCTCGGCGTGCACTTCATGAACCCGCCGCACTTCATCAGGACGGTGGAGGTGATCAGGGGACCGCGCACCGGCCCGGACGCGCTCGCCGCGGTGCTGGAGCTGCTGGAAGCGCTGGGGCAGAGGGCGGTCGTGGTCGGCGACGGGCCGGGGTTCGTGGTCAACCGCGTGCTCCAGCGGATGCTCAACGAGGCCGCGCGGATCGTCGAGGAGGGCCTCGCCTCGCCCGAGGACGTCGACGCGGTGTTCACCGGCTGCCTCGGGCACCGCACCGGCCCGCTGGCCACGGCCGACCTCATCGGACTGGACAACGTCGTGGACTCGCTGCGCGTGCTGCACGAGCGGACCGGGGACGACGGCTACCGGCCCTGCGACCTGCTGCTGGCCAAGGTCGACGCCGGTGACTTCGGCCGGAAGACCGGCCGGGGCTTCTTCGACCACGGAGGTTCGCGGTGAGCACGACGACCACGGGGAGCAGGGCGGACGGCGCTCCGCACGAGTTGTCCGAGCGGGTTCGGCACGACCTGGTGGCGTTCCTGGAGCAACGCACCAAGAGCCCGGTGGCGGTGGACGTCGACCTGTTCGCCGCGGGCCTGGTGTCGTCGCTGTTCGCGCTGGAACTGGTGGTGCACCTGGAGAGCACGTTCGGCGTCGCGGTCGCCGGACCCGAGCTGACGCTCGACAACTTCCGCACGGTCGAGGCCATGGCGGCGCTGGTCGTCCGGTTGAGCGGACCCGCCGGTGGATGACGCGACCGTCACCGACCTCGTCGGCGACCGGGCGGGCGACTGGGACCTGGCCGGGCGGCTGCCGACGGACCTGGTGCGACACCTGTCGAAGCAGGGGGCGCTGTGCCCGGACGTGCCCGAGGAGTTCGGCGGCCTCGGCTGGTCCAGCGCGCGTTCCGGCGAGTTCACCGCGCACGTCGGCAGCCTGTGCTCGTCGCTGCGCAGCGTGATGACCTCGCAGGGCATGGCCGCGTGGACGGTGCGGCGCTTCGGGGACCGCGAGCAGCAGGTGTCGCACCTGGGGCGGTTGACCTCCGGGTCGCTGGCCGCGGTCGCGTTCAGCGAACCGGGTGCGGGCAGCGACCTGTCCGCGATGACCACGACCGTCGAGCCCGACGGGGACGGCGTGGTGGTGACCGGCGGCAAGGTGTGGGTCACCGGCGCCGCCTACGCCGACGTGCTGGTGGTGTTCGGCCGGTACGGCGAGGGCGCGGCGGCGGTGCTGGTGCCGACGGACGTGCCGGGTGTGGTGGTCACGCGGGTGCCGGATCCGCTCGGGTGCCGCGCGGCGGGGCACGCCGACGTGCGGCTGGACGGCGTTCGGCTGTCCGCCGGGCACGTGCTCGGCGGCGCCGGGCTGCCGTTGGAGTGGCTGGTGACCTCGGCGCTGACGCACGGCCGGTTGTCGGTCGCGTGGGGCTGCGTCGGCATCCTGCGGGCGTGCCTCGCGGCGGCGGCCGGGCACGCGCGGACCCGTGAGCAGTTCGGCAAACCCCTGGTGGAGCACCAGTTGGTCGGACGACACCTGGCGGAGCTGCACGTCGCCGAGCAGGCCGCGACGCGGGTGTGCGAGCACGCCAGCCGGTGCTGGGACGAGGGGACGTCCGAACTGGTGCCCGCCGCGGTGACGGCCAAGCACCTCGCGGCGGGCAGCGCGGCCCGCGGTGCCGCGGCGGCGGTGCAGGTGCTGGCGTCGGCGGGCGCGCGGGACGGCCACCCGGTCGCCAGGGCGTACCGCGACGCGAAGCTCATGGAGATCATCGAGGGCAGCAACGAGATCAGCCAGTTGATGCTGGCGCGGCACGCGGTGGGGGTGTGGGCGTGAGCATCGGCATCGGCTCGATCAGGTGCGTGCTGCCGGAGGACGTCCAGCCCGTGGCGGCGCTGCCGGAGTTCCCGTTGCTGGGAGACGAGGAAAGCGCTTTCGCCCAGTCCTGCGGCGTCCGGACGGTCGGGGTGTTCGACGGGTCGTCCAACGGGGACCTGGCGTCGCGGGCGTGCCGGGAACTGCTCGCCGACGGGACGGCGGAACCCGACGTGCTGCTGATGGTCGGCCCGCGCGCGCCGGACGTGCTGCTCGGCTCCGACGTGGGCCGCGTGCAGGCCGAGAACAAACTCGCGTCCACCTTCTCCTTCACCGTGGACGGCTTGGGCTGCACCGGTTCCAGCGCGGCCTGGGCGCTCGCGCGAGACCTGCTGCTGGCGCAACCGCACCGCGAGAGCGTGATGATCACCCACGCGAGCAGGCCCACCGGAGCCGACCGGGTGCGCTACCCCGTGACGGTCATCGGTGACGGCTCCTACGCGATGACCATCGTCCGCGGTGGACGGCCGGTGCTCGTCGCGCACCGCATGGAGACCGACGGCGCCTTCCACGACCTGTTCCGCGTCGACTACCGGTCGGCGCCCTGGTACGAGTGGCGCGAGGAGTGCGCGTCGCCGGACCGCTACCGCTTCGAACTGGCGATGCACAGCCGGTTGCGGCTCGGCCGCATGGTCGACGAGGTCCTGGCCGAAGCGGGCCTGGGTCGTGACGAGGTCCGCGCGACGGTGATGCAGAACGTCACGGCGTCGGCGTACGAGTTCTACGGGTCCCTGCTGGGGCTCCCGATCCACCCGGTGTGCGGCGAGCACCTCGCCCGCTACGGGCACCTGGGCGCGATGGACGTCGTGCTGAACCTCGACCGGCTGGTCGGCGGCGGCGAGCTGAGCCGCGGCGACCACGTGCTGGTCCTCAACAACAGCCCGGTGGCGGCGTGGGCGGTGACCCTGTGGGAGGTCTGAACGTGGGTGCCGAGACCGTGAAGTGCCTCGTGTGGGACCTGGACCAGACGTTGTGGCACGGGATCCTGCTGGAGGACGAGGACGTGCGACTGGCCGAGGAGGTCCGCGAGGTCGTCCTCGAACTGGACCGCCGCGGCGTGCTCCAGTCCGTGGCCAGCCGCAACGACCACGACCACGCGTGGGAACGCCTGCGAGCGCTGGGGATGGCCGACTACTTCGTGCTCCCGCAGATCGGCTGGGGCCGCAAGTCCGACGCCGTGCGGTCCATCGCCGACCAGCTCGGGTTCGCGCACCGCGCGATCGCGTTCATCGACGACCAGCCGACCGAACGCGCCGAGGTGGCCCACCACCTGCCCGACGTCCGGTGCTACCCCGCCGAGGACGCGACCAGGCTGACCTCGCTCGCCGAGTTCACCCCGGCGACGGTCACCGAGGACTCGCGCCGCCGCAGGACCATGTACCAGGCCGGTTTCCGCCGCACCGCCGAGCGGGAGGGCTTCACCGGACCGGACGAGGAGTTCCTGCGCACGCTCGACCTGCGCATGGGCATTCGCCGCGCGCGGGAGGACGACCTCGTCAGGGTGGAGGAACTGACGCTGCGCACGAGCCAGATGAACGCCACCGGCGTGCACTACTCCGAGTCGGACCTGCGGGCCCTGCTGGACGACCCCGACCACGAGGTCCTGGTGGTCACGCTCGACGACCGGTTCGGCCCCCACGGCGCCGTGGGCATCGTGCTGCTGGCCGAGCACGACGCGGCCTGGCACGTGAAGCTGCTCGCGACGTCGTGCCGCGTGGTGTCCTTCGGGGCGGGCGCGGTGCTGCTGCGCTGGCTCACCGACCAGGCCGCGGCGGCGGGCGCGCACCTGACGGCGGACTTCCGGCCCACCGACCGCAACCGGATGATGGAGGTGGCCTACCGCTTCGCGGGGTTCACCGACGCCGAGTGCCCGTGCACAGCCGGAACGGGCACTCGGGAGGGCGTGCAGCTGCTGCACCTCGTCGCGACCCGGCAGCCGCCGCCGACCACGATGCGCGTGCTGGCACCGGTCCTCGCCCAAGCGGGCGACGACGTCGTGGAGTGGTCGCGGTGAGCGCGGAGGACACGCTGCTCGGGTGGTTCGCCCGATCGGTGCGCGACCACGCCGACGCGGTGGCGCTGGAGGTCGGCGACCACGCGCTGACCTACGGCGAACTCGACCGGTGCGCCGCCGCGCTGGCCGCCCGCGTGCTGCGCGAGCACGGCCGCGCCCCGCGACGCGTGGGGCTGCTGGCCAACCGCAGCCCGGTGGCCTTCGCGGGGTACCTGGCCGCGCTGCGGCTCGGGGCCGCCGTCGTGCCGATCAACCCCGGCCACCCCGCGCCGCGCAACGCGCTCATCGTCGAGGCGGCGTCGTTCGACGTGCTGCTGGTCGACGGATCCGGGACGCCACCGCCGGGCACGGGGGAGGCGACCGTCCTGCGGCTGACCGACGACGACGTGCTCGACCACGACGGCGCCGAGCCACCGGAGCACCGGGCCGACCTCGACGACGTGGCCTACGTGCTGTTCACCTCCGGCTCGACCGGCCGCCCCAAGGGCGTGCCCATCACCCACCGCGCCGCGTCGGCCTACGTGGGGCACAACGTCCGGCGCTACGAACTCGGTCCCGGCTGCCGCACGTCGCACACGTTCGACCTGACCTTCGACCCGTCGGTGTTCGACCTGTTCGCCACCTGGGGCGGCGGGGCGACGCTGGTGTGCCCGCAGCGCGCGGAACTGCTGACACCGGTGGACTACCTGGTGGAGCGCGGCATCACGCACTGGTTCTCGGTGCCGTCGGTGGTGTCGGTCGGCGCGGACCTCGGCAACCTGCCGACCGGGCTCGCGACCGGCGTGCGGTACAGCGTGTTCATCGGCGAGCAACTCACCCTGCGCCGGGCGGCGGCGTGGCGCGCGGTCGCGCCCCGGTCGGTGATCGACAACGTCTACGGGCCCACCGAGCTGACGGTCGCGTGCACCGAGTACCGCCTGCCCGCCGACCCCGGCGCGTGGCCCGCGACGTCCAACGACACCGTGCCCATCGGCGACGTCTACCCGTGGCTCGACCACGTGGTGCTCGACGAGGACGGCCTGCCCGCGCTCGACGGCGAGCTGTGCGTGCGAGGCGTCCAGCGGTTCGGCGGCTACGTCGACCCGCGCGACAACCGGGGCAGGTTCGTCGCCGAGGACGGGATCCGGTTCGCCCCGGTGCCGGACGGCGCGGACGTCGAGGGGTCGCACTACTACCGCACGGGGGACCGGGTGCGCGTGGAGAACGGCGACCTCGTGCACCTCGGACGGCTCGACCACCAGGTGAAGGTCCGCGGCTACCGGATCGAACTGGGCGAGATCGAGACCGTGCTGGCGCGGCACCCCGACGTCGTGGACGCCGTGGTGCTGGCGGTGCGGACCGACGAGGAGGTCCGGCTGGACGCCTTCTTCTCCGGCACCCCGGTGCCGGACAAGCAACTCGTGCGCTGGACACGGGCGCGCCTGCCGCTGCACATGGTGCCGCGCCGCTTCCACCACGTCGACGCGCTGCCGCTCAACGCCAACGGCAAGACCGACCGCGGCGCGCTGCTCGGTCGGCTGATGACCCCCGACGTCCCCGCGGAGAACTGAGGCCATGCACCAGTTGAAGGCTCTGGTCCCGCCGAAGGGACCGATCAGGACGCTGTGCCTGAGCCACGTGTCGAAGACCGCGGCCAACGGCATCCTCATGTCGGTCGCCGTCCTGTACTTCACCAGGACGGTCGACATCCCGGCCGCGCAGGTGGGTCTGGCGCTGAGCCTCGGCGCCGGGATCGGCCTGCTCGCGGCGATCCCGGCGGGACGGCTGGCCGACACCCGCGGCCCGCGCCGGATCACGGTGGCGTTGCTGTGCTTGCTCGGCGTGT
>DATMCA010001379.1:0-11987 GCA_035559015.1 Umezawaea sp.
ACAGGCGTGTGGGCGGGCTGCGGGCGGGTCGCATGGCCGACGGTGGGTGGCGAGCTGCACGGCCGACGAACGGGTGGCAGGGCCGCATGGCCAACCACGCATGACCGGGCCGCATGGTCAACGAACGCGTGACACACCGCACGACCAACCACGACAGGGAGGCCCTACAAGCCTGGCCAACCCACCACCGACAACCGGCAGCCGGACCGGGACCTGGACTGTCACGCCCAACCAACCCGCAGACGGACTGAGCACTGGACTGTGGCACCCACCCAACCCGCAGACAGACTGGGCACTGGACTGTGGCACCCAACTAACCGCAGCCGACCCAGGCCTGGGACTGTTGCGCCCAACTAGCCCGCAGCCGGACCGGGCTCTGGACTGTGGCACCCAACCAACCCGCAGACGGACCGGGCCCTAAAACTGTGGTCGATTTTACTTGGGGGATTTGCCCCTTAAAATTGCGGATCGGGCAGGGCTTTCGGGCACTGCCTTTTAGCCCGATCAAGGGGCAAATCTAGGGGCCCCAAGTCAAATCGACCACACCACGCTGGTACTCGCGCCCTCACGCCACCGCTGGTACTCGCAGCCTCACGCCACCGCCGGTACTCGCGCCCGCACCAGCCCCGCCGGAACCCGAGCCCCACCCCAGCACCACCAACCAGAACAGGCCATCATGGACGACGTGGAGTCCACCCGTGTGGACCGCTGGCTGTGGGCGGTCCGGCTGACCAAAACCCGATCCGACGCCGCCGCCGCCTGCCGCGGCGGCCACGTCCGCGTGAACGACCGCCCCGCCAAACCCGCCACCACCGTCTCCCCCGGCGACGAGGTCCGCGCCCGCATCGGCGACACGACCAAGATCGTCGAGGTCGTCCGCGTGATCCAGAAGCGAGTAGGCGCCGCAGACGCCTCAACCTGCCTCATCGACCGCACACCCCCACCCCCTCCGGTCGTCGCCGCACCCGTGGCCCGCCGCGACCGAGGAGCCGGCAGGCCGACCAAGCGGGAACGCCGGGTGCTCGACCGGTTCCGGACCGGCGAGGTCTGACGGTCGGGTTATCTTGACCGGCATGAGCACGACCGAGCCGGTCTGGAGCGAGTGGCGGCGCCCACCGCCGACGGCCGCGCAGCGACGGCAGGACGTGTGGGTCGCGCTCGGCGTGGCCGTGTGCGGGCTGGCGATGACCGTGCTGATCAACAGCATGGGGGCGTTCCCCTTCGGCGGGGCCCCGCACCTCGGCGAGCAGCTCGCGTGGAGCGTCGCCATCACCGCGCCGCTGGTGGTGCGCCGTCGGTACCCGACGGCCGTCATGCTGGTCGTCGGCGCGCTGTTCATCGCCGCCCAGACCCGCCAGATCGGCGACAACCTCGTCCCGTCGATCGTGCTGTACCTCGCGATCCTGACCGCGGGCGGGTGGGGGCGGAACCACCGGGCGTCGACGTACGCGCGGGTCGGCGTCGTCGTGGTGATGTTCGCCTGGCTGGGCCTGTCGCTCAGCGGGTTCCTGGCCGGGCCGAAGCGGGTCTTCGAGGACGCCGCGGGCCCGCTGGACCCGGTGCTCGCGTGGGTGCTGTACGGCTTCGGCATCAACCTCCTGTACTTCCTGGCCGCGTACTTCTTCGGCGAGCTGACCTGGCTGTCGGCGCGCAGGCTCGCCGAGCTGGAGTTCCGGACCGAGCAGCTGAGGCGGTCGCAAGAGCGGAACACCCACGGCGCGATCGTCGCCGAGAGGATGCGGATCGCCCGCGACCTGCACGACGTCGTCGCCCACCACGTGTCGGTGATGGGCATCCAGGCGGGTGCCGCGCGGCGGGTGCTCGACACCGATCGCGACCTGGCCCGCACGGCGCTGGAGACGGTCGAGCAGACCGCCCGCACGTCGATCGGCGAACTGCGCGGGCTGCTGGGCGTGCTGCGCTCCGACGCGGACACCGAGCCCGACGTCGCCGCCGCGCCGGGCCTGGAGCAGGTGCCCGACCTGGTGGCGAACGCCCGGTCCGCGGGCCTCGCGGTGGAGCACGGCACGTACGGTGAGCCGCGGCCCGTGCCGCCCGGCGTGGCGCTGTCGGCGTACCGGGTCGTGCAGGAGGCGCTGACGAACGTGGTGAAGCACGCGGCCGCGACGAAGGTCGACGTGCGCGTGCGCTACCTCGACACCGCGCTGGAGGTCGAGATCACCGACGACGGTCGGGGGCGGGGCGCGCCGAACGGCAGCGGCTTCGGTCTCGTCGGCATGAAGGAGCGGGTATCGGTGCACGGCGGCGAGTTCGAGGCCGGTCCGCGACGGGGCTCGGGGTACCTGGTGCGGGCGAGCCTGCCCACCAGCGGAGTCGACCGGTCCGGGAAGGACGGTGGGGCGTGACCCTGCGCGTGGTGCTCGCGGACGACCAGGACCTCGTGCGAGCGGGGTTCCGGGTCATCCTCGGGACGGAGCCGGACATCGAGGTCGTCGGTGAGGCCGGTGACGGTGAGGCGGCGGTGGAGCTGGTCGAACGCCTGCGGCCGGACGTGGTGCTGATGGACGTCCAGATGCCGCGGGTCGACGGGCTGGAGGCGACCCGGCGGATCCTGGGGTCGCGGCCGTCGTCGAGCGGGGTGAGGGTCGTGATCCTGACGACGTTCGACCGCGAGGACTACCTCTTCGAGGCGCTGCGGGCCGGGGCGAGCGGGTTCCTGCTGAAGAACGCCTCCCCGGAGGACCTGGTCGAGTCGGTCCGGGTCGTGGCCAGGGGCGACGCGCTGCTGTCGCCCGAGGTCACGCGGCGGGTGATCGCCCGGTTCAACACCCCGGCGGCGGTCGCGTAGACCCGGCCGCCGGAGCTGACCGACCGCGAGTTCGAGGTGCTGGTGGAACTGGCCCGCGGCGCCAGCAACACCGAGATCGCGCGCACCCTGCACCTTGGGGAGACCACGGTGAAGACGCACGTGTCCCGCGTGCTCGCGAAGCTCGACCTGCGGGACCGGACGCACGCCGTGGTGTTCGCCTACGAGAACGGGGTCGTCGCTCCCGGCAGCGGGTGAGGGGGTCGCGCGGATGACCACGGGGTGGGTCGCGCGCAGGACGCGCGGATGATCTCGGCCGATTAGCGTTCCCGGCATGTTGACAATGACCTCGATCAGTCGGAGCTTCGGTGACAACCGGGTGCTCGACGAGGTGTCCTTCGACGTCCGTCCGGGACGGATGACCGGCTTCCTCGGCGCCAACGGGTCCGGCAAGACGACCATGATGCGGATCATCCTCGGCGTCCTCGCGCCGCACGGCGGGACGGTGAGCTGGAACGGCAGCCCGGTGTCCGCCGAGCAGCGGCCGATGTTCGGGTACATGCCCGAGGAGCGCGGCCTGTACCCGAAGATGAAGGTGGCCGAGCAGATCACCTGGCTCGGGCGGCTGCACGGGCTGGACCGGGTCACGGCGAAGGGGAACACCGATCGCCTGCTGGCCGAGCTGGAGCTGACCGAGCGGGCCGGGGCCAAGCTGGAGTCGTTGTCGCTGGGCAACCAGCAGCGCGTGCAGATCGCCGCCGCGCTGGTGCACGACCCGGCCGTGCTGATCCTCGACGAGCCGTTCTCCGGGCTGGACCCGATCGCGGTCGAGATCGTGCTGGACGTGCTGCGGAAGCGGGCGTCCGGCGGGGTGCCGGTGCTGTTGTCCAGCCACCAGTTGGCCGTGGTGGAGCAGCTGTGCGACGACGTGGTGATCATCTCCAAGGGCGTGATCGCCGCGAGCGGGTCGCGGGAGGAGTTGCGCGCCGAGCACGGGACCTCGCGGTTCGAGCTGGTGGTGTCGGCCGACGCCGGGTGGGTCCGTGACCTGCCGGGCGTGCGGATCGTCGAACTCGACGGACCGCGCGCGGTGTTCGAGGTCTCCTCGCCGGACGGGGAGCAGGCGGTGCTGGCCGACGCGCTCGGGCGCGGCGCGGTCCGCGCGTTCAGCCCGGTCGTGCCCACGTTGGACGAGATCTTCAAGGAAGTGATCTGATGAGTCGGGCCTCGTTCGCGTCGGCCACCTGGTTGGTGGCCGAGCGGGAGATGAACGTCCTGGTGCGCACCAAGGGGTTCTGGATCAGCTTCCTGGTGACGATCGTCGGGCTGTTCGCGCTGGTCGTGCTGCCGACGGTGTTCGGCGGGGACAAGCCGGTCGTCGCCGCGGTGGGGTCGGCGGCGTCCGCCGTGGAGGGCAAGGACCTGGAGGTCCGGACCGTTCCCGACCTGGCGGCGGCCGAGGCGCTGGTGCGGTCCGACGAGGTCGAGGCGGCCGTGGTGCCGGACACGACCGGGGAGTCCGACATCGGGGTGCGGGTCGTGGCCCTCAACGACCCGCCGGACGACGTGATCAGCGCGCTGGTGGCGGCGCCCCCGGTCGACCTGCTGGACCCGTCCGCGGTGAACTCCGGGGTCCGGCAGGTGGTGATCCTGGTCTTCGCCCTGTTCTTCCTGCTGTTCGGGATGGGTGGCGCGGCGATCGCGCAGAGCACGGTGACGGAGAAGCAGACCCGGATCGTGGAGATCCTGGTGTCGACCGTGCCCATCAGGGCGCTGCTCGCCGGGAAGATCCTCGGGCACGTGCTGCTGACGATGGGGCAGGTGGTGGTGCTCGCGCTCGCCGCGCCCATCGCGTTGCGGCTCGGCGACCAGGGGGAGCTGCTGGCGGTGGTGGCGCCCGCGCTGGGGTGGTTCGTGCCGTTCCTGTGCCTCGGGTTCGTCCTGCTGGCGGCGATGTGGGCCGTCGCCGGGGCGCTGGTCTCCCGGCAGGAGGACCTGGGGTCCACCATGGGGTTGGCGATGCTGCTGGTGATGGGGCCGTACTTCGGCGTGCAGTTCTTCTCGGACAACGCCGTCGTGATGACGGTCCTGTCCTACGTGCCGTTCTCCGCGGCGGTCGCGATGCCGGTGCGGATGTTCACCGGCGACGCGGCCGTGTGGGAGGCGCTGCTGTCGATGGGGCTGCTCGCGGTCACCGTCGTGGCGATCGTGCTGGGCGCCAGCCGGGTCTACTCGGGGTCGCTGCTCCAGACCTCGGGGAAGGTGGGGCTGGCGAAGGCCTGGCGGCACGCGGACTGAGCCGGTCGGGTCGTCACGCGAAGGGGTCGAGGACGAAGCGGCCCCACGCGATGAACGCCGCCAGCGCCAGGTAGACCGCGTTCAGCAGCACGAACCGGGCTTCGCCCAGGCGGCCGTGGGTGGTCATCGCGCCGAGCATGAGCAGGACCCAGCAGGTCGCGGTCACCGGCACCAGGACCGGTGCGACGTCCAGCGCGGCGGGCAGGACCAGGCCCGCCGCGGCCAGGAGTTCGAGGATCCCGAGGGTCTTGACGAAGCTCGCGGTGGCCTGGTCGGTCCACGCGCCGCCGCTGTGCTCCGCGAGCCTCTCCTTCGGCACGAACGTCTTGGTGGCACCGCCGAGCAGCGCGACCGCCGCCAGCAGGCCGGTGCAGATCCACAGGGTGAGGTCCATCGGGTTCTCCCGTCTCGGTGCCGTCCCTTGTCCCAGGGGGCGGCATCAAGACGTCCGCGTGGGCCGCGGTCGTGACAGGTGGTGGGGCAGGTCACCCGGTGAGCGCTTTCCAGGAGTCGGCGGTGTCCACCCGATCTCCGCGAAAACGGCCGCAGCCGGCCGAAATCACCCGAGCGGAAGCGGACGGCCAAGCGGCCGTCCGCTTCGCCGTTCGGTGACGTCCTCGCGGTTCTGCGGGAAGCCGAACCGGTCCGTCCGCGCTCGTCGGGACGGGTCGGACCGGCTACCGCATTTCGGCGGAGGTGGGGAAACGGGTCGTGGCACGGGATTCGGCTGTTCGGCCGAACTCGCCGATGGGCCGTTGGAGGGATGCTGTCCGGGCGGGGTGCGGTATAGGCGCTGGTGGAGTCGTTCACCCTCGTACCGTCAACTGGCATGGATACACCCGATTTGGGTGCTTGACCAGAGTTGACGCCGGTTTCGTCTGGGCCTAACCTGGCGTTCCGCCTGAACTGGGGTTTGGGAAGGCTTTTGCACGAGATTGTCCTGGGGGACAAGGTGCCGAGGATCCACTTCAGCGTTGAAGATCTAGCCCGAGTGAAGATGGTGACCGGTCTGGGTGTGGTCGCCGAAAGTGTGTTCGCGCTCGACCTGTTCAACCGACCGGGAGGTGGTTTCAGCACCTGGCGCAGTCGCGTGCGGGTGCGTTTGGGTGGTCGGCTCGGCGGTATCGAGCGCATGACGTTCCGGCGAAAACCTTTGTCGGAGTTGTTGTGGCTGGTCGGGCGATCCGATTCCGAATCGGGTCAGGAGCCCGCCGAGCCCTGGCGGCGCCAGGTGGCCGAAGCGGTGTTCGAGTTCGGGAACGCCGCTGTGGTCCCGTATTGGGACCAGGCGCTCAAGCACCTGCGCGCGGAGCGGGACGACCGGGGGCGCATAGCGATCTCCGGTGGCATGGACGGGTTGTTCGGGACTCTGCACCCCGCTCTGCGGTGGGAGTCGCCGGTGCTGCACGTGCCGGGCGACGACGACCGGGACGTGCACCTCGACGACCGCGGTCTGCTGTTGAGTCCAGCTCTTTTCCTCGCTCCGAAAACTTGCCTGTTCATCGACCGCGGGGGAGCGGACGCTCCCATCCTGGCGTTCTCGACCAACGCCAACGCGGGTTCGGTGTCCGATGTGGACCACCCGGACGACGCGGGTGGGCAGGCGCTCGGGGCACTGGTCGGGCACACGCGGGCCGCGGCCCTGCAGGTGCTCGACGACAGTTGCAGCACGAGTGAACTGGCCCAGCGGCTGGGAATCTCGATAGCGGGGGCCAGCAAGCACGCGACCGTGCTGCGGGAGGCCGGGCTGATCAGGTCCGCGCGCAACCGCAACACGGTGCTGCACACGCTGACCCCGTTGGGGATAGCGCTGCTCCGGCGGACCGGCTTGTCCGTCGGGTCGAGGTCGGTCAGCCCGGCGGGTGTCATCGTGCCCGCGTGAGCGGTGGGCTCGGCGCCTGATCGGGCCGAGGTGTTTCGAGGAAGGGCAGGCGGGTGCGCACCCGCCTGCCCTTCCTCGCGTCCGGGGGACATCAGTTCTGCTCGTCCCAGAGGGTCATCAGGTCGGTCACGGCGAGGAACTGCACGACCCTGGTGAGGATCTCGTTGGCCTCGCGGAGCCTCGCCACTTCTGCCTCCAGTTCGGCGATGCGGTCCCGCCGTGCCGTCGGGACTTCGCTGCCGGGTTCGTCATCGGGAGACATCGTCACGCCGGGTGACTGTACTGATCTTCGGTGTAACCGGAAGTCCTTCTTCAGGATGATCTTCACGTGGAACCGGGGGCGGACGCGCGACAACGCTGTTTTGCCCCCCAGTCAAAGACCTGGAGGGGCGGATCACCGTCTTGCAGTATTCGTTCCACCGCAAGGACACCAGGGCCGCGAGGCGGCGAACGCGACGGTGTCGCCGCACACAGGAGGAGGACGTTGCCTTGCTGGAACTGAATCTGAGCAACGAGGAGATCTCGCGCGTCGACGAGGTCGTCGACGGTCTGGCCGCGCGCTACGAGACGGTCGAGTCGGAGGAGTTCCAGCGCGAGGCCAAGGTCTACTCCGACGAGCTGCCGCGCCGGATCAGGTTGGCGTTCAACGACTACCGGTCCTCCGAGGCGCACGGCGCGCTGCTGGTGTCCGGGCTCCCCGTCGACGACGAGGCGGTCGGGCCGACGCCCGCGCACTGGGCCAACAAGCCGGTACCGTCGCCGACGATCCGCGTGGACATCGCGTTCTACCTGCTGTCCTGCCTGCTGGGCGAGCCGATCGGCTGGGCGACGCAGCAGGACGGCTACATCATGCACGACGTTTTCCCCATCAAGGGCCACGAGAAGGAGCAGATCGGTTCGGGCAGCGAGGAACTCCTCGTGTGGCACACCGAGGACGCCTACCATCCACTGAGGACCGACTACCTCGGGCTGGTGTGCCTGCGCAACCACGAGGGCGTCAGCACCACGATGGCGGACGTCGCCGACGTCCGGATCGACGAGCGGACCGCGAAGATCCTGTCGGAGAAGCGCTTCCGCATCCTCCCGGACCACTCCCACCGCGGCGGCGAGCACGACGGCGTCGAGCGGGACCCGAAGATCGCCGAGCTGAAGGCCCGCAGCCGGGCCAGGGTCGAGCGGGCGCTCGCCGAGCCGGAGCCGATGGCCGTGCTGTTCGGCGACCCGGACGCGCCCTACCTGTGCCTCGACCCGCACTTCATGCAGGGCGTGCAGGGCCCGGTGGAGCAGGAGGCGCTCGACGTCATCGGAGCGGCGATCGACGTGGCCATGAAGGAGGTCGTCCTCAGGCCCGGCGACGCCGTGTTCGTGGACAACTACCGGATGGTCCACGGGCGGAAGCCCTTCAAGGCCAGGCACGACGGGACCGACCGCTGGCTGCGCAGGCTGAACGTCGCGAGGGACCTGCGCAAGTCGCGGGACTCGCGGCCGTCCGCCCGGTCCCGCGTCATCTACTGATACCACCGGCTTTCGTCCGAGGAACTGGAGTCCACAATGGTCAACTCAGTTGTCGTGGTCGGCGGGGGCACTGCCGGCTGGATGACGGCGTCGTACCTCCGAGCCGCCTTCGGGGACCGGGTCGCGGTCACCGTCGTAGAGTCGAAGAACGTCCCCACGATCGGGGTCGGCGAGGCGACCTTCAGCACCGTCCGGCACTTCTTCGACTACCTGGGTCTGGAGGAGTGGCAGTGGATGCCCGAGTGCGAGGCCACCTACAAGCTCGCGATCCGCTTCGAGAACTGGCGCGGTGACAACAGCCACTTCTACCACCCCTTCGAAAGACTGCGCGTGGTCGACGGCTTCCCGCTCACCGACTGGTGGCTCCAGCAGAAGCCGGGTGAGCGGTTCGACAAGGACTGCTTCGTCATCGCCTCGCTGTGCGACGCGAAGCGCTCGCCCCGGTACCTGTCCGGCAGGCTCTTCGAGCAGGACTTCTCCGAGGGCATGGCCACGAGCTCCTACCGCACCACGCTGTCCGAACAGGACACCCAGTTCCCCTACGCCTACCACTTCGACGCCACCCTGCTGGCGCGCTACCTCACCAAGTTCTCCACGGACCGCGGTGTGAAGCACGTGCTGGACGACGTCGTCGACGTGGCCCTGGACGAGCGCGGCTGGATCAGCCACGTCGTCACCAAGGAGCAGGGCGAGGTCCACGGCGACCTGTTCATCGACTGCACCGGGTTCCGCGGCCTGCTCATCAACAAGGCGCTGGAGGTGCCGTTCAAGTCCTACCAGGACAGCCTCCCCAACGACAGCGCCGTCGCGCTGCGGGTGCCCGTCGACATGGAGGAGCGCGGGATCCGGCCGTGCACCACCGCCACCGCGCGGGACGCCGGGTGGATCTGGACCATCCCGCTGTTCGGCCGGATCGGCACCGGGTACGTCTACGCGAGCGACTACTGCGACGCCGAGGAGGCCGAGCGCACGCTGCGCGAGTTCGTCGGCCCGGAGGCCGAGGCCCTGGAGGCCAACCACATCAAGATGCGGATCGGCCGCACCGAGAACTCGTGGGTGAAGAACTGCGTCGCCGTCGGCCTGTCGAGCGGGTTCGTCGAGCCGCTCGAGTCGACCGGCATCTTCTTCATCCAGAACGCCGTCGAGCAGCTGGTGAAGCACTTCCCGTCCGACGACTGGGACGACCGCCTGCGCAGCGCGTACAACCGGCAGGTCAGCAATGTGATGGACGGCGTGCGGGAGTTCCTCGTCCTGCACTACTACGCCTCGCCGCGCCAGGACAACCAGTACTGGAAGGACACCAAGACCCGGAAGATGCCCGACGCGCTGCGCGAGCGGATCGAGCAGTGGCAGGTGAAGCTGCCCGACTCGGACTCCATCTTCCCGCACTACCACGGCTTCGAGTCCTACTCCTACAACGCGATGCTGCTCGGTCTCGGCGGCATCCCGCTGCGCGCCCCGTCCGCGCTGGAGCACTTCGACGGCATCGCCGCCGCCAAGGAGCTGTCGGCGGTGCGCGACACCGCGGCCGACCTGGTCGAGAACCTCCCGTCGCAGTACGAGTACTTCGCGCACCTGCGCGGACTGCACACGGGTGCGACGGCGGGCCGCAGGTCATGACCTCGGAGCAGGTGACGGCGTCGCACGCCGGGCCGGAGCGGTTCCGGTCGCTGATGGCCACGCTCCCCGCGGGGGTGGCCGTGGTCACGGCCGCCGACGCGGACGGGACCCCGTGGGGGCTCACCTGCTCCACCGTGTGCGGGGTCGCCATGGACCCGCCCACCCTCCTCGTCTGCCTGAGGGACGAGAGCCCCACCCTGCGGGCGATCCTGCGGACCTCGTCGTTCGCGGTGAACCTGCTGCACGAGGCGGCCCGCGAGACCGCCGAGCTGTTCGCGTCCGGTGCGCCGGACCGGTTCGACCGGGTCGCGTGGACCCGGTCCCCGCACGGTGCGAACCCGCACCTGGACGGGGAAGCGCACGCCGTCGCCGACTGCCGGGTCACCGGCACGGTCGACGTCGGCGACCACGTCGTCGTCTTCGGTCAGGTGCTGGACGTCCGGCACCTGTCCGGGGAGGACCGGGTTCCGCTGCTCTACGGGTTCCGCCGGTACTCGTCGTGGCGGCCCGACCGCTGACCCACCCCGCACGACCCGCTCCACCAGCTGATCCCGGAGGTCATCCCGACCACCGGTGAGCCTTGGGGGACAACGGCTTCGCACGACGCCGTCCAAGGCTCCAAGCACTGGATGACAACTACTCCCCCTTGAGGTGCTTGTGAACGTTATGCCCATCAACGAGGCCGTCTCCACCGGGACCGCCGACGACGGCCGGATCGACGGCAACCTGACCCAGCTCGAATACCTGGCGCTCAACAGCTCCTTCAACCTGGCCGACGGCCACGCCCGCCAGGAGTTGACGCCGGGCCAGGGCAAGATGGTCGGCGAACTGCCGGACCTGTGGGCCGAGGCGGTGGAACGGCCGGTGGACGAGATCGAGCAGGAGTCGCACCGCGCCTTCTTCCACCTGCTGGGCCAGCGTTCCTACCCCGGAGCGGACGGGCGGGTGCTGGCCTGCTACTCGTCGTCGGTCGCGATGGAGATCTTCGCCAGGGCGCTGGTGACCGAGACCGACACGATCGCGCTGGTCCACCCCACGTTCGACAACATCCCGGACATCCTGCGCGGGGTGGGGCTGCGGCTCGTCGCGCTGGAGGAGGACGTCCTGCACGGGGGCGACCTCGACGACGAGCTGCTGACGTCGGTGGGCGCGATCTTCGTGACCACGCCGAACAACCCGACCGGCCGCGTGCTCTCGCAGGAGCGGCTGACGAGGCTGGCCGAGCAGTGCGCCGAGCACGGGGTCGTGCTGGCGCTGGACACCTGCTTCCGCGGGTTCGACGAGGCCGGCCAGTACGACCACTACGCGGTGTTGGAGGCGAGCGGCTGCCGGTGGGTCGTCATCGAGGACACCGGCAAGCTGTGGCCGACGCTGGAGCTGAAGATCGGCTGGCTGGTGCGCTCCTCGAACGTGGGGCTGCCGGTGGCGAAGGTGTACTCGGACATCCTGCTCGGGGTGTCGCCGCTGGTGATGCTGATGGTGAAGCGGCTGTCGGAGGACGCGGCCGAGGGCGGGCTCCGCGACCTGCACGAGTTCATCGCCACCAACCGGGCGCTGGTGCGGGCCAACCTCGACGGCATCCCCGGTCTGACGTTCGTCGACCCGGACAGCAAGGTCAGCGTGGAGCGGATCCACCTGGGCGACCGGTTGGCGATGGACGTGTGGGCGGCGCTGCGCGAGCACAACGTCTACGTGCTGCCGTGCGGGCAGTTCCACTGGGCCGACCCCTCCGAGGGCGACCACATGCTGCGCATCGCCCTCTCCCGCTCGCCCGTGTCCCTGGACGTCGCCACCCGCGCGCTGCGCACCGTCCTGATGGGTGACTGATGTCCGACCGAGCGGGTCCCTCGTCGCACGAGTGGTTCTGGCACACCGACGTGGTGCAGGCCGTGTCCCGGCCGGGGG
>DATMCA010001380.1:0-2369 GCA_035559015.1 Umezawaea sp.
CCAGACCCGGCTGGCGAGCTCGGCGGAGGCTGTCGAGCCGGAGCCGTAGAAGTTCTTGCGGCCCACCACCGGGCCACGCAGCGCCCGGTCGGGTAGCCCCGGCGCATTGCTGCGCCGGGGCCCCCTCAGAACCGTGCGTGCCGCTTTGACGGCACACGGCTCAAGCAAGTCCCTGGGGCTGAGCGGGGTGCAGGGCTGGTTGGGCTGCCTCGGGGTCGGTGGCGCCGTCGGCAGTGCTCGTGGACAAGTCGTCGTTCCTTCTCGCCCGTGCTGCGGCCCATGACGGCGATCGCGTTGACGGTGATCGCTTTGCGGGTGGCCGCCGCCCACTGTTCCCATTCTTCGGGGCTGCGCGGTGGGTGGTCGGCGTGCAGCAGCAGGCCTCCACAGATCGGGCATCGACCGTTCTGCTGCTTCAGCAGCCGGGTCCGGTGGTAGCCGATCGGCGGTGTGTCGCCGTCGTGGGTCTTGCGGCGGCG
Organism: Umezawaea sp.; assembly: GCA_035559015.1. Classification (GTDB taxonomy): domain Bacteria; phylum Actinomycetota; class Actinomycetes; order Mycobacteriales; family Pseudonocardiaceae; genus Umezawaea. The sequence continues at coordinate 480 of DATMCA010001380.1, forward strand.
ACGGGCCCAGTACTCGGTCAGGTCCGGGTCGTCCGGGGACGCCCGGCCCTTCACGAGGTCGTGTCGGACGATCTTCGTCCAGGCGAATCGGGTGAGGTAGGCACCGGAGTCCCGGTCGCCGAACACCCACCGGTCGTTCCTGGTCGGATGGAACTGGCCGAAGTACCGGGAGACGATCCGGCGCCTCGACCTGTGGTTGTGGCGGTAGAGCGCCCACTTGTAGGTCAGTTTCCACAGGTAGTTGTCCAAGGCCTGGAACGTCTCTGTGGAGACCGCACTCCGGTAGTAGGCGGCCCAACCTCTCACGATCGGGTTGATCGTGGCGATGACCGCCGAGGCGTTGGCCCCGCGCAGGGCCCGCATCTCGGCGGCCAGCCTGGCCCGGACGCGCTTGACGGCGGCCTTGCTGGGTTTGATCAGCAGCTTCTTGCCGTAGCGGCGGACGTTGAACCCGAGGAAGTCAAAGCCGTCGTCGAGGTGGACCACGCGGGTCTTGTCCTCGTTGAAGGCCAGCCCCCGGGCCGCCAGCCATGGTCCCAGTCGGGTCTTGACCTGTTCGGCCTGTTCCCGGCTGTCGCACAGCGCCACGAAATCGTCTGCGTACCTGACCAGCACCGGTGTGCCCGTGACCGTGGCCTCGGACTGCCGGTAGGGGTCCCATCGGTAAGCGACCCCTGCGGCTGCCTCCATCCCGTGCAGCGCGATGTTGAAGATCAAGGGGCTGATCACCCCGCCTTGAGGGGTTCCCTCCTCGGTTGGGGCGAACCCGTCCTCGCCGATCACGCCCGCCTTCAGCCATCCGGCCACGGCGTCCCTGGCGGGGAAGCCGTCCAACTGGTCAAGGATGTGATCGTGGTCAGCGTTGTCGAACGCCGCTTTCAGGTCCGCGTCCAGCGCCCACCGACGCTTGGTGCGGGTGCCTGCCACGGTCCAGAAGATCGCGGCGATGGCATCCTGGCAGCTGCGGCCCGGCCGGAAGCCGTAGGAACGTGGTTCGAACTTGGCTTCCCACTCCGGCTCCAGCGCATTCACCGTCAGGGCCTGTGACGCCCTGTCGGCGATCACGGGGATCCCGAGCGCCCTGAGCTTCGTCGATCCCGACTTCGGGATGAACACCCGCTTGACCGGCAGCGCGGTCCACGACCGGGTCGGGTGCTGGACCCAGTCGGCCAGTTCGGCCTTCTGGGAGGCCAGCAACGCGATCTTGCCGTCGACGCCTGCGGTCTTGCGGCCAGCGTTGACCTCCGCCACCCGCCGCACGCTCAGCAGAGCGTTCGACCGGGAGCGGAGCATCAGCTTCTGCAGGTTGCGGACCCGTTGATGGTCCCCGTCCCGCGCCGCCGCGAAGATCCGTTTCCGTAGCCGCCGCACGTCGTCCTCGACCCGATCCCAGTCGATGTCGTACCAGTCAGGATCGAGGTCCTGGTCGCCGTCCTCCGGTCCGTTCGCCTCGACCGACCCGGCCGACATCGCGGTCGACATCGCGGTCATGGCGTCCAACGTCCCCTTCGGTTTCACGGTGGTGCAGGTCATCGGGCTCCTCGCGGACTCACCTGACCCACGTCAGCGCCCTTTCAGGCCCGAGCCTCGTCATCGCCGACGTGACCGCGGTATCCGGCCGGTTCGTCCACGATCCCGACCGGAGGGGGCCGGACTGCCGTCGTGGTGTTCGCGTCGCCTTTCGACGCACCGGCATTGGCTTCTTGGGTCATCCTTGTCCCGCCGGGGAGTTGAGCCGGCCTCACGGCCGACCGACCAGGCACCACCCGGTGCCTGGACCCCGTCGGGGTTCCACGTTCCGCACGCATGAGCAGCGACCGGGGTGGGTGCCCTCTCGACCCCGGGGACGGCGGTGCCCACCACGACCGCTTCCGAATGCGCGGTCGCCGC
>DATMCA010001381.1:0-11404 GCA_035559015.1 Umezawaea sp.
ACACCTGGGTCCGCTTGCGCAGCTTGGAGACCTCCTGCGCGCGTTCGCACAGCAGCGCCACGATCCGCGCCGGGTGCACCGGCCGGTTGGGCGCGAACGTCGCCACGGCACCGAGGTGCATGGGGTTCTTGTCGTCCTCCAGGCAGAGGAAGGCGACGTCCAAGGGGCTCAACTGGTCCGTGGTCATGTGTGGAGGTCCTCCGCCGACGGCGTCCGGAATGCCTCCAGACAACCAGCCCAGGATGACGGGGACGAGACCTGCACGTGACATGAGGCCGTGAAGCAGGACCGATCGGGTGAAGTCTCAGACGACGTGCACGCGGATGGCCGTGCCGGCCTCGTCCGAGTGGATGCGCACCAGGTCGCACAGCAGGTTGACCATCACCACGCCGTAGCCGCCGTGGGTGTTCGGCGACGGCTTCTGCCTGCCGATCATGGGGTCGCGCAGGACACCGCTGTCGCGCACCTCGCACACGACGGCGTCGCCCTCCTGCCAGACGAGCAGCTCACCGCCGCCGTTCGCGTGCTCGATGCTGTTCGTCGTCAGCTCGTTCACCGCGAGCACCAGGTCCTCGACCCGGTCCTCGCACAGGCCCGCCGTGGCCGCGTAGTCGGCGACGAGCCTGCGGGTCGCGGGGAGGCTGTGCATGTCGAACCAGTACGCCAGCGCGGCCCGCGGGGGAGTGGGCAGCGGCAGGTTGAAGTCCGTGACGATCCGGCGCGGGTCGTCGTAGCGGGGGCTGGGACGGCGGCCGTCGTCGTCCACCAGCACCGGGTGCGTGCGCTCGGCGTCGACCAGCACGTCCGGCGTGAGCAGGGACGTGTCGTACGGGCAGAGGATCACCGCGTCCGCGCCGTCGAACGCGGTGTTGATCAGCGCTTCGTGCTGCACGCACGCCGGGTACTCGGTCGCCGAGCGGCCCGCCCAGATCGGCTCGCCGATGATCCGCACGCGGGTCGGGTGCTCGTTCGCGAACGGGGTCAGCACGCCGGGGATGATCCGGCCGGGGTTGCGGCCGCCCACGGTCATGTCCAGGAACCGGACGTGGTCGGCCTTGGCGCCCAGTTCCGCGCGGATCAGGTCGACGTTGCGCGATGGCACCGCCACCAGCACGGGCTCGCCCGCCGCGAGGCCGTCCAGGACGAACGGGATCGTTCCGGCCAGGTACTGGACGGGATCGCGGTAGAACAGCGCTTCGTGCGTGAAGTCGATCATCGAGCAACCTCCGGTGGCGGGTCACCCCGTTGATTCCCACCCGCGACCGCCGCGAAACCACGATGATCTGAGACGCTCGTCATGCCTCCCGGCGCAGGCACGTCCTCGTCTTCGGGTCGAGGCCGCGGGCCGTCTCCCGCTCGACGACCGCCGCGAGCCCCGGCGTCAGCTCGGTCACCGGCCGGAACCCCAGCCGCTCGTAGTACGGCCCGTTCCACGGCACGTCCCGGAAGGTGGTCAGCGTCAGACCGCCCAGCCCGCGCGCCGCCGCCCACGCGCCGACGTGGTCGATCAGGTCCCGCCCGATGCCGCGCCGCGCGTGGTCGGGGTGGACGCTCACCTGCTCGACGTGCGCACAGCCGTCGACCTCCTCGACGGCGATCCACGCCACCGGCTCCGGATCGGCCGCGACCCACACCCGACCGAGCGCCTGGAGGTGGGTGAGCACGTCGAGGGGCAGCGGGTCGTCGTCGGCGATCTCCGGCATCCCGATCTCGCGGAACGGTTCGCCGGAGGCCATCTCGACCTGCTGGAGCGCGACGAGTTCGTCGGGTCGGGCGAGGCGGATCTCCACGGTGGCAACCTAGCCCGACGTGCCCTCCGAGCGCCCGCGGATTACTTCTTCGTGTCCGCGGGCGAACGCCTGCCGAGCAGGGCCGCCGCCACGTCCTCGTGGTGCGGCAGCAGCCGGTCGAGGTCCGTCACCGCGATCACCTTCCGCACGTGCGGCGGTGTGCCCGCCAGGCGCAGCCAGCCACCCGCGCGGTCGGCGCGGGCACGGGTGCGGACCAGCGCGCTCAACGCCTGCGCGCCGCAGAACCTGACCTCGGTCATGTCCAGCACGATCCGGGCCCGTCCCTCGGCGACCAGCCGGTCCAGCTTGTGCAGCAGCTTCACCGCGGCGGCCTGGTCGATCTCACCCCGCACCGACACCACCACACGACCCGCGCGGTCGGTCTCGACGGCGAGCGTCATCGTCTCCCGCGGCACGTCACGCGACCCTGATCCGGCCACCGGAGCGGCCGTGGTGCTCGATCAGGCTCAGCAGCAGACCCTCCCTGGTGGACCACGGGCAGATCTCGACCACGTCGTGCCCCGCGGTGGACATGAGCGCTTCCGCGACGACCGCGCCCGCGAGCGACTGCCGGGCCCGGTGCGCGGAGATCCCGGGCAGCCGGGCGCGCTGGCGCGCCGACCGGGAGGCCAGTCGCGGGATCCAGGAGCGCAGATCGGTGAGCGTCAACTGCCGGAGCACCGAGGGCCCTTCGCGCTGAGGACGGGCTCCGGCGAGCCTCGCGAGCTGTTCGAACACCTTGGAGCAGCCGACCGCACGGCCCTCGACCGATTCCGGCAGCACCAACCCGATGCGGTCGACGAGGTGCGACCGCAGATCGCGCAGCCTGCGCGGCGAGGTGGCGGCGTCGTCCAGCCACTCCCTGGTCAGGGTGCGCGCGCCCAGCGGCAGCGAGCGGGCGAACTCCGGCGTCTCCGCCACGCCCGCGGCGACCTCGACCGTGCCGCCGCCGACGTCCAGCACCACCAGAGGACCGGCCGACCAGCCGAACCAGCGCCGGGCGGCCAGGTACGACAGCCGCGCCTCCTCCGGCCCGGACAGCACTCCGAGCCCGACGCCCGCGCGAGCGGAGACCTGCTCCATGACCTCGGCGCCGTTGGCGGCGTCCCGGATCACCGAGGTCGCGAACGGCACGAGCGTCGACACCTCGGCGCGGTCCGCCAGCCGACGGGCCTCGCGCACCGCCGTCACCAACTGGTCCACGCCCGCCCTGGAGATGCGGCCGCGGTCGTCGAGCGCGCGGTCCATCCGCAGCCGCACCTTGTGCGACACCTCGGGGTGCAGGAGTGACCCCTGCGCCCGGTCCACCACCACGAGCTGAGCGCTGAAACAGCCGACGTCGAGCACTCCGACCCGCTCGGGTCTACCGGGCATTCCTGCGCCTCCTGAAGTCGTGTCGGGACCGTGTTCATGCCCACTGGGGCACTCGATCAAACCCACAGTGTCCCAGGTGGGGCAAATGTCCCTGAGGCGGCGGTAGACCACTGGTCCATTGGAGGGACACGGGATTGGACCGCCGGTGACTGCGCACGACGGTGGCACGACCGGGTTCCCGGCAGGTCGGTCCGACCGAACCGGCTGGCCGCAAGGGGTGTGGACCGTCCACTCGGGAGTGGACCACCCCCGGTCGACGGGGTGTCGGTTCCGCTCGACGGGCGTCCGGTGTGCGGGAAAACGGGTTCCACGACCCGGACCCCGGAGGAGGACGGCGATCGGGTTCGCGGGAGCCCGTCGAGCAGGCCCGCGGGCGACCGCCGGGCCGGCTAGCTCGCGGCCAGCTCGGCCCAGACGGTCTTGCCCTCGGCGTCCGGCTCGACACCCCAGGCCGCGCTCAACGCGTTCACGATGATCATCCCGCGGCCGCGGGGCGACTCCGGACTGACAGGTCTCACCACGGGCAGCGCCGTCGACCGGTCGTGCACCTCGATGCGCACACCGGCCTCCGTGCGGCTCACCGTGAGGCGCAGCGGCCCCTCGGCGTGGTCCGCGCCGTTGGACACCAGTTCGGTGACCACCAGCGCGGCGTCGTCCGCGAACTCCTCCGGCAGGCCCCAGTTCGTCACCGCTTCGTCGACCAGACGTCGAGCCCGCGAACACGATCCGGACTCCGCCGGGAGCACCACGGCGACGGGTGTCGCTGGTTCGTTCAGCACATCCCGCTCCCCGCTCGCCCTTGATCGGCCGGACCGCATCGTCGCACATCCACCGGACGGTCCGCCGCTTCGGCCACCCGGTGCTCGCGTCCGGGTGGCGCTTGCTGCACGATCTCCTGGGTCGTGGCATCGGTCGCGCGGAAGGACTCGGGAACGATGGACTTGCAGGTGCGCAGTGAGGCCCACGGCGAGTGGGAGGTCGTGGTGGTGGCGGGGGAACTCGACGCCGAAACGGTCCCCACGCTGTCCGAACACCTCGAACACGCCGCCGCCGGGCCCGTCCGCCGGGTCGTCCTCGACCTGGCGGAGCTGAAGTTCATGGACTCCACCGGCCTGGCCCTGATGGTCGACTGGCACCGGCGGCTGGACGCTGGCGGCGGCCGGTTCCGCCTGGCCTCGATGCGGCCCGCCGTGCACAAGCTGTTCCGCCTGACCGACCTCACCGGTGTCATGAGCATCCACGACACCGTCGGCGACGCGACCGCCGAACCGGTCTAGGGCGCTCCGCTTCCGAGTAGGACGTCGGACCCGGAGAGAGGTTCCTAGCCGACCGGCTGAGCCGCCCGCCACGCGCGGAAGTGGACGTCGATCGCGTCGGTGGGGGAGAGGTGGCGCGGCCGCCACCCGAGCAGGCGGTGGGCCTTCGCGCTGGTGACCAGCTCGTCCTGGTCGGCCGCGACCTGGAGCACCCCGCCCGCCTCGGCGGCCTCCAGGCTGATCTCCCCGGTGCGCCCGGCCGCGCGCAGGGCCTCCCGCTGCACGTTGATCGCGCGCAGGCGCTGGTCGTCGGCGAGCACGAAGGTCTCGCCGTCGAACCGAGCCGGTTCGCGCAGGACCGCCGCGTACGCGTCCGCCAGGTCCTCGACGTGCACCCAGCTCCAGCGCTTGGCCGTGTCGCCGTAGAAGACGGACTGCCCGGCGAACCACTGGCCGAGCATCGACGTGCTCGCGGCCCCGCCGTAGAGGAACCCCGGCCGGACGACCGTGTGGGCCAGGCCGGACCCGGCGAGTTCCCGTTCGAGCTGGAAGCGGAAGTGCAGCGGGCTCTCGGGGTTGCCCGGCGTGGTCTCGTCCATCAACGGCAGCCCGGTGCGGCCGTAGGCGGAGATGCCCGTGGTGTAGACGAGGTGGCGACGGCGGCCGTCGTCCTGCTGGGCGGCCAGCAGTTCGGCGAACAGCCGCCGGTCGCTGCCGACGGGGTCGCCGAGGTCGAGCACGGTGTGCACGACGGCGTCCGCGGCGCGGAGGTGGTCGCGCCAGGAGTCGGGCTGTGCGAGGTCGCCGAGCGCGGGCGTCACCTCGATCGCCTCCAGGGCGCGTTCGCCCGCCTGCGAGCGGGTCAGGCCCAGCACGGTGTGGCCGTCGCGGCTGAGCGCGGCGGCGATCCGGGAACCGGCGTAGCCGGTGGCCCCGGTGACGAGGATCCTCATGCGGCGCTCCCGTGGAAGAAGGTGGCGAGCCGGTCGGCGAGCCAGGTGGGGTTGTCCGTGCCGATGGCGTGCGTGCTGCCGGGCACGACGTCCGCGCGCACGTCGGTTGCGGCCTCGCGGGCGCCGTCGAGCAGCACCCGCTGCGGCAGGCCGTGCTCGCCGTTGAGGACGAGGACCGGCATCTCCAGCCGCGCGGCGGCGCGGGCGGCACGACCGTCGTCGAGCAGCGTCGCGTAGTGCTCGAACCCGCCGCGCATCCCGCCGGGCGCGCGGTAGGTGCGCAGCAGTTCCCCGCGGTCGGCCGGGCTCAGCGTCCCCCTGGTCATCATCGACCAGAAGCCGTCGAGGTAGGCGTCCTCGCGGCCCGCCGTGAGCATCTCGGCGAGGTCGACCTGCGCGTGGAAGCCGAAGTGCCACGAGCCGCCCGCGGAGACGTCCATGAGCCGTTCGAGGCCGAACCCCGGCAGGGCCGACTCGGCGAGCACCAAGCGCCGAACCTCGGCCGGGTAGGCCGTCGCGTAGGCGTGGACGACCATCGCGCCGATGTCGGTGCCCACGAGGTCCACCTCGGTGAACCCCAGGTGCGCGACCAGCCCGCGCAGGTCCTCGGCCTCGTCGCGCTTGGTGTACCGACCGGCGGGCTTGCTCGAATCGCCGGAGCCGCGCAGGTCCGGCGCGATCACGGTGAACCCCGCGTCGGCCAGCGGCTTCATCGTCGGCCGCCACTCGGTCCAGGTGAACGGCCAGCCGTGCACCAGCAGCACGGCCGGGCCGCTGCCGCCGACCACGTGGTGCAGCCGCACCCCGTCGACGTCGGCGTAGCGGTGGGTGAAGCCGGGCAGACCCTCGACGGGACCGCCCGGTGGTGGGGTGGTGATGGCGTCCTCCAACAGTAGAACTTTGCTTGCCCAGGCAAGTAATACGCCAAAAACTTTGCCTGGGCAAGCAAAGTGAGGGAGGGTACGCGGGTGACCGACACCACTCCGCTGACGGCTGACGAGATGCTGCTCTGGGCTTCGCTGGGACGGATCGTCCACGCGCTGCCCAGGGTGCTGGAAGACGACATGAGCCGCGCCACCGGCCTGTCCATGACCGACTTCGCCACCCTGCTCGTGCTCGACCAGGCCCCGGACCGGCGACTGCGGATGTCCGAACTGGCCACCGCCACCGGCCTCACGCCGTCGCGGATCACCAGGGTCGTCGACGCCCTGCGCGCCCACGGCCTGGTCGACAAGGAGCGCCACGGCGCCGACGCGCGCGGCAACGTCGCCGTGCTCACCGCCGACGGCCTCGCCCGACTGGAGGCCGCTCAGCCCGCACACCTGGCGATCGCCCGCCGCCGCGTGCTGGAGCACGTGCCGCCGGACCTCGTGCCGGTCCTGGCGGCCGCGCTGAAGACCATCACCGACGCCACGACCGGGCCGCTCAGGGCCGGCTAGGAACTCTCGCCCATCCCCAGGTAGTAGGCGATCAGCCGCATCAGGTGGTCGGTGTCGACGGGCTTGGTCACGTAGTCCGTCGCACCCGAGGCGAGGCTCTTCTCCCGGTCGCCCTTCATCGCCTTGGCCGTCACCGCGATGACCGGCAGGTCCTCGTAGTGCTCCATCGCGCGGATCGCGGCCATCGTCGCGTTGCCGTCCAGCTCCGGCATCATGATGTCCATCAGCACGAGCGTCACGTCGTCGTACTGCTCCAGCGCCCGCACGCCCGCGATGCCGTTGTCGGCGTAGATGACCTGGAGCCCGTGCAGCTCCAGCACGCTCGTCAGCGCGAACACGTTGCGCAGGTCGTCGTCCACGACCAGCACCTTCTCGCCGTGGAACCGGGTCGGCGCGGCGGGCAGCGGGTCCGGCGCGACCAGCGTCGCCGGAGCGGTGGCGACGGCGACCTGCGCGGGCCTGCCGCGGGTGACCGGCACCGACGGCGAGGGCAGCTCCGGCATCGGCGCGGGGATCTCCACCGGCTGCGCGGTCTTCGCCAGCGGCAGGTACAGCGTGAACGTGCTGCCGATGCCGGGTTCGCTGCGGACGTTGAGCCTGCCGTTGAGCAGCTGCGACAGCTCGCGGCTGATCGACAGGCCCAGGCCCGTGCCGCCGTACTTGCGGCTGGTCGTGCCGTCGGCCTGTTGGAACGCCTCGAAGATCACCGACAGCTTCTCCGCCGGGATGCCGATGCCGGTGTCGCGGACGTCGAACGCGAGCATCGACGTCGTGCGCGGCCACGCCATGTCCGGCGCCTCCTGCGGCTGGGCGTGCCGGATGTGCAGGTCGATCCCGCCCTCGTGGGTGAACTTGACCGCGTTGGACAGCAGGTTGCGCAGGATCTGCTGCAACCGGTGCTCGTCGGTGTGCAGGGTGACGGGCACGTCCGGTTCCACGCTGATGTGGAACTCCAGGCCCTTCTCCGCCGTGAGCGGCAGGCACAGCGCCTCGACGTACCGGACCAGTTCGGCGACCCGCACCGGCTCGGCCTGCACCTGCATGTGCCCGGCCTCGACCTTCGTCAGGTCCAGGATGTCGTCGATGAGCTGGAGCAGGTCGCTGCCCGAGGAGTGGATCGTGCGGGCGAACTCGACCTGCTTCGGGTTGAGGTTGCCGTCGAGGTTGTCCGCCAGCAGCTTCGCCAGGATCAGCAGGCTGTTCAACGGGGTCCGCAGCTCGTGCGACATGTTCGCCATGAACTCGGACTTGTACTTCGACGCCGACGACAGCTGCTTCGCCCGGTCCTCCAACTCGGCCGACCCGGCCCGCAGCTCCTGCGCCAGGCGCTGGGACTCGGCGAGCAGCGCGTCCGTGCGGGCGTTGGCCAGCATGGTGTTCACGTTGACGCCGATGTTCTCCTTCAACTGCTCCAACAGGTCCAGGTGCACGTCGGTGAACTCGTTGACGGTGGCCAGCTCTATCACGCCGAGCGTCTCGCCCTGGAACAGCACCGGCAGGATGATCAGGTTCGCGGGCGTCGACGAGCCCAGTCCCGACGAGACGGTCAGGTAGCCCGGCGGGACCCCGGTCACCAGGATGGTCTTCTTCTCCAGCGCCGCCTGGCCGACCAGCGACTCGCCCGGCGCGAAGCGCACCACGCGGCCGTCCGGCCTGCCGTAGCCGTAGCTCGCGGTCAGCTCGAAACCCTCCTGCTGGAACAGGAAGAACGCGCCCTGCTGCGCCGACACCAGCGGCGTCAGCTCGGACATGATCAGCGACGCGACGGCGTGCAGGTCGCGGTGGCCCTGCATCAGACCGGACAGCCTGGCCAGGTTCGTCTTCAGCCAGTCCTGCTCCTGGTTGGTGCGGGTCGTCTCCTTGAGGTTGCCGATCATCTGGTTGACGTTGTCCTTGAGCTCCGCCAGCTCACCGGACGCCTCCACGGTGATCTGCCGGGTCAGGTCGCCCGCCGTCACCGCCGTGGCCACGGCGGCGATGGCGCGCACCTGGGTGGTCAGGTTGCTGGCCAACTGGTTCACGCTCTCGGTCAGCTTCTGCCACGTGCCCGACACACCGTCCACTTCGGCCTGACCGCCGAGGCGGCCCTCCGTGCCGACCTCGCGCGCCACGCGGGTGACCTCGCCCGCGAAGGACGAGAGCTGGTCGACCATCGTGTTGATCGTCGTCTTGAGTTCGAGGATCTCGCCGCGCGCGTCGACGTCGATCTTCTTCGACAGGTCGCCGAGCGCCACCGCCGTGGTCACCTGGGCGATGTTGCGGACCTGGTTGGTCAGGTTGCCCGCCATGAAGTTCACGTTGTCGGTCAGGTCTTTCCACGTGCCCGCCACGTTCGGCACGCGCGCCTGGCCGCCGAGGATGCCCTCGGTGCCGACCTCGCGCGCCACGCGGGTCACCTCGTCGCCGAACGCCCGCAGCGTGTCGACCATGCCGTTGATCGTCTCGGCCAGCGCGGCGACCTCGCCCTTGGCCTCCACGGTGATCTTCTTGGACAGGTCGCCGTTCGCGACGGCCGTCGCGACCGTGGCGATGTTGCGCACCTGCCCGGACAGGTTGTCCGCCATGGAGTTCACGTTGTCGGTCAGGTTCTTCCAGGTGCCCGCGACGCCCGGCACCTTCGCCTGCCCGCCGAGCCGCCCGTCCGTGCCGACCTCGCGCGCCACGCGCGTCACCTCGTCCGCGAAGGACGAGAGCTGGTCGACCATCGTGTTGATGGTGCTCTTGAGTTCGAGGATCTCGCCGCGCGCGTCCACGGTGATCTTCTGCGACAGGTCGCCGCCCGCGACCGCCGTCGTCACCTGCGCGATGCTGCGCACCTGCGCCGTGAGGTTGTCGGCCATCGAGTTCACGTTGTCCGTCAACGCTTTCCACGTCCCGGCGACGCCGGGCACCTGCGCCTGACCGCCGAGCCGCCCCTCGGTGCCGACCTCGCGGGCGACCCGGTTCACCTCGTCCGCGAAGGACGAGAGCTGGTCGACCATGGTGTTCAGCGTGGTCTTGAGTTCGAGGATCTCGCCCTTCGCGTTCACGGTGATCTTCTGCGAGAGGTCGCCCTGCGCCACGGCGGTCGCCACCTGGGCGATGTTGCGGACCTGGCTGGTGAGGTTGCCCGCCATCGAGTTCACCGAGTCGGTGAGGTCGCGCCAGGTCCCCGCGACACCGGGCACCGTCGCCTGCCCGCCGAGCCGACCGTCCGAGCCGACCTCGCGGGCGACGCGGGTGACCTCGCCGGCGAAGGAGGAGAGCTGGTCGACCATGGTGTTCAGCGTGGTCTTGAGTTCGAGGATTTCGCCGCGGGCGTCGACGTCGATCTTCTGCGACAGGTCGCCGCGCGCCACGGCGGTCGTGACCTGGGCGATGTTGCGGACCTGGCTGGTGAGGTTGCCCGCCATGAAGTTCACCGAGTCGGTGAGGTCCCGCCAGGTCCCCGCGACGCCGGGCACCTGCGCCTGGCCGCCCAACCGACCGTCCGAGCCGACCTCGCGCGCGACACGCGTGACCTCACCGGCGAAGGAGGAGAGCTGGTCGACCATGGTGTTCAACGTGGTCTTGAGTTCGAGGATTTCGCCGCGGGCGTCGACGTCGATCTTCTGCGACAGGTCGCCCCGCGCCACCGCCGTCGCCACCTGGGCGATGTTGCGGACCTGGCTGGTGAGGTTGCCCGCCATGAAGTTCACCGAGTCGGTCAGGTCCCGCCACGTGCCGCCGACGCCGGGCACCTGCGCCTGGCCGCCGAGCCGTCCGTCCGTGCCGACCTCGACCGCCACGCGCGTCACCTCGCCCGCGAACGAGGAGAGCTGGTCCACCATCGTGTTGAGGGTGTCCTTCAGCTCCAGCATCTCGCCCGCGACCGTAACGGTGATCTTCTGCGTCAGGTCGCCCTGCGCCACGGCCGTCGCGACCTGCGCGATGTCGCGCACCTGTGCCGTGAGGTTGCCGGACATGAAGTTGACCGAGTCCGTCAGGTCCTTCCAGATGCCCGCCACGCCCGGCAGTTCCGCCTGGCCGCCGAGCCGCCCGTCCGTGCCGATCTCGCGCGCCACCCGCGTCACCTCGCCCGCGAACGTCCGCAGGGTCGCCGTCATCGAGTTGAACGTCTCGGCCAACGCCGCGAGGTCACCGCGCGCGGTCACCTGGATCTGCTGCGTCAGGTCGCCGTCCGCGACCGCGGCCAGCACCCGGCTCAGCTCGGTCGTCGGCCGCATCAGGTCTTCGAGCAGCCCGTTCACCGAGTCGACCGCCATCGCCCACCCGGCCTGGCCGTCGTCGGGCGCGATCCGCTCGTCCAGCCGCCCCTCCTGCCCGACGGCCTGCCGCACCCGCACCAGCTCACCGACCAGCCACTGGTTGCGCCCGGCTATCTCGTTGAACACCGCGGCCAACTCCGCGGCCACGCCACCACCGGCGGGCACCAGCCTGCGGCGGAAGTTGCCGTCGCGCATGTCCCGCATCGCGGCGAGCACGCGCTCCAGCGCCGCGTCGCCCGTCACGTCGGTATCGTCCAGCCCCGTCGTCACTACAGCCTCCGCGAGAATCGGCGATCTACCCCAAGCCTCCCACGACCCGGTCCGATAAGTTGAGGACCCGCCACC
>DATMCA010001382.1:0-2808 GCA_035559015.1 Umezawaea sp.
GGTGCACCCGGTGGTCTGGCGGGCGATGGAGGCCGCCGCGCGCGTGGTCGGCGGCCCGCCGACCGTGCTGCTCGCCACCTGGGACGCGCAGATCCCGTGGGAACTGGCGCGGGTGCCCGAGGCGTGGACGGACGGCGAGTCCTACCTCGGCGTGCAGGCGGTCGTCGGCCGGTGGCCCTACCTGGAGCGGACCCGGAGTGCCGCGCCCCCCGCGGCGCTGACCACGCGCCGGATGGCCGTGGTCTCCGGTGTGTACCCGGACAACATCCGGCTGCCGGAGGCCGAGTCCGAGGGCAGCGCCCTGCGCGCGCGGTACGGCGCGGCGGACGTCACGCCGACGGTCCAGGACGTGCTCGGCCTGTTGGAGGGCCGGGGAGCGGCGGAGATCGTGCACGTCGCGCTGCACGGGAAGTTCGACGCGAACGGGACCCAGAACGGGATCCTGATGATCGACGGGGTCGAGTACCTGGACCCCCTGGCGATCGCGGGCGTGTCGAGCACCCCGGTGCGGCTGGCGTTCCTCAACGCCTGCCAGGTCGGTCAGGGCCGGGAGATGCTCGGCGTGTACGCGGGCATGGCGGCGGCGTTGATCGGGATCGGTGTCGCGGGCGTCGTCGCCCCGCTGTGGAAGGTCGACGACGGGGTGGCCCGCGAGATCGCGGAAGCCTTCTACCCGGCCGTTCTGGCGCGGGAGGACCGCGCCCCCGCCAACTCCCCCGCCGCGTTCCTCCGCGCGCAGAGGGCGGACGAGGGCGGCGGCGGCACTCGACTGGCCTACGTGTTCTTCGGCCACCCGCTGCTGCGGGTCAACTGGGAAGGGCAGGACAACGATGCCTGAGTTCACCACCGACGACGTCGTCGAACTGGGCCACGGGGTGGTGCTGCGCGCGGTCGAGGTGAGCGGTGAGGCGAGGGACACCACGTTGGCCCCCGGTGCGGGCACGCCGGTGCGCGACGCGGAACCCGGCTCCCCCGCGGAGTACCTGTCGCGAGCGGGCGCACCCCCGTCGGCCGCCGCGGAACTCGGTGCCGCGCTGGCGGACAGCGGGATGCGCCTGCACGCCACGGTCGGGCTGCCGAACCTCACCGCGCCACGCCGGGGTCCGGTGAGCCGCACCCGTGGTCCCTCGTCGGTGCCGCGCCTGGAACTGGAGGTGGACGCGCCGGTGCGCGCGGACGAGGGTCAGCTGATCCTCGAGGTCGACGCGACCGGACACCTGCGCTGGCACCTGCCGATCGGGCCCCTCGCCGCTGGCGGGCGCCGCGGCGCCGCGGCCCAGCGCTTCGACATCCCCGTCGACCAGTTCGCGACGGCCTCGTCGGGGTCGTCCGACCGCGGGCTGATCGGCTACGGCGTCGGCAAGGTGCTGCACCTGATCCGGTTCCCGGTCGAGCGGGCGGCGGGCTGGGTGGCGGAGAAGGCCGTCGGCTGGTGGGAGGAGCGCAACCGCCCGTACCGGCTGCACCTGGCGAACCCGGACGGGACGGTCGGGGCCGACGCGGACCCCGGAACCCTGGCCGCGCTCGGCGACGGCCCGTTCCTCCTGTTCCTCCACGGTTGCTTCAGCACGGGCGCGTCCTTCGGCGGCCTGCACCGGGACCGGTTCCCCCGGTGGCACGAGCAGTACGGCGGCAGGCTGCTGGTGTTCGACCACCCCACGGTCGCCACCCCGCCCGACGCCAACGCCCGCTGGCTGCTCGACCGGCTGCCGCCCGGACGGCGGACGGCGCTCGACGTCGTCACGCACTCCCGCGGCGGTCTGGTCGGGCGGCACCTCCTCGCCTCGGACCGGGTGGACGTCCGCAGGCTGGTCCAGGTCGCGGCCCCGAACGCGGGCACCGTGCTGGCGCGCAAGGAGAGGATCGGCGACCTGCTCGACACGTTCACGAACACGCTGTCCCTGGTGCCGGACAGCTTCGGCGCCCCGGCGCTCCAGGGGGTGCTGGAGGTGGTGAAGCAGGTCGCCCTCGGCGCACTGTCCGGTTTGGACGGACTCGCCGCGATGGACCCGGACGACGAGGGTCTCAAGGCGCTCAACGCGGGAGCGAAGTCCTCGGGCTCGGTGCACGCGATCACGACGGACTACCAGCCGCCCGACTCGGCGGCGCTCGCGGCGAAGGCGTTGAACGCCATCGTCGACGCGTTGTTCGGCGGTGCGAACGACCTGGTGGTGCCGACCGAGGGCATGGCCCGAGCGGACAGGTTCGTGATCGCCGACCCCTACGTGGTGGCGGGAGGGGACGGGATCTCCCACTGCGAGTACTTCTCCCACCTCGGCGTGCGGGACGAGATCACCCGGTGCCTCGCCCTGCCCACCTGACCCCGCGCGTCACGGACGGGGTTGGCGTTCCGGGGAGACGCGGGGCATCAGGTCCGGGCGCAGGGCCGTGAACAACGCGGTGTGGCGCGTGTCGTCCGTCGACCTGGCCTGGAGACGGCGCACCACCTCGTCCGGCGTCACCGCGTCGATGCCCAGCGCCTCCACCAGTTCGTTCTGCGCCACCGCCGCGTGGTCCTCCGTCGCCAAGCCGGTCGCCAGCACCGAGTGCGCCCGGCCCAGCGTGAGCAGCTGGTGGGCGAAGTCGTTGCGCAGCAGCAGTTGTCGCACCGTCTCGCTGGTGAAGTGCGGCGCGGCGGCCACGTCCAACACGACCAGCGGCGTGTGCCCGCGCAGCGAGAGCTGGTGCACCGCGTGGTCGAGGTCGCTCACCGGCACCACGTCGGGCAAGTCCCGCGACCACCCCAGCGGGCTCGCGCCGAAGTCCAGGTAGGGCAGCACTGACCCGCTGACGTCCATCGACGCGTTG
>DATMCA010001383.1:0-5693 GCA_035559015.1 Umezawaea sp.
ATTCGGTCCACCTGCGGGGAGTGCGAGGCGTAGCCGATCGGGATGCGGCGGGTGCGGACACCGTCGGCGGCCAACGCGGCGGCCAGGTCGTCCAGGTCCGCGAGCGGTCCGGACACGGCAACGGACTCGGGGCCGTTGCGGGCGGCCACGGACAGCGTCGGCCTGCCGGTCAGGCGGCGGCCCACCTCGTCCGGTGACGCGGACACCGAGAGCATGCCCTCCAGACCGGCCAGCGCGGCCAGTTCACGGCCGCGCCGGGCCACGATGAGCGCCGCGTCCTCCAACGTCAGCGCGCCCGCGAAGCAGGCGGCGGCGATCTCGCCCTGCGAGTGCCCGACCACCGCCGCGGGCCGCAGCCCGTGGGAGCGCCACACCTCCGCCAGCGACACCATGACGGCGAACAGCAGGGGCTGGACGACGTCGTCGGAGTCGAGCGGACGGCCGTCGCGCAGGGCGTCGGTGAGCGACCAGTCCAGGTGCGGGGCGAACGCCGTCTCGCACTCGGCCAGGCGGGCGGCGAAGACCGGGGAGGTCGCGAGCAGGTCCGCGCCCATCCCGGCCCACTGCGAGCCCTGGCCGGGGAACACGAACGCGACCCGGCCACCGCGCCGGACGCGGCCGGTGACCAGGCCGGCGGCCCGGCCGTCGTCCGCCAGGGCCGCCAGTGCGGCCGCGTGGTCCGGGCCGAGCACGGCCGCGCGGTGCTCGAAGTGGGTGCGGGAGAGGGCGAGCGTGCACCCGATGTCGGCGGTGTCGGCCGTGACGTGCGGCGCGAGCCTCGCGGCCTGGTCGGCCAAGCCCTGCTCGGTGCGGGCGGACAGCAGCCACGGCACGGCGACCGGTCGCGCCCCCTCCGGAACCGGTGCGGGGACTGGGGGTTCCTCCAGGACGACGTGCGCGTTGGTGCCGCTCGCGCCGAACGACGACACCCCGCCGCGGCGGGGTCGACCGCCGCGCGGCCACGGGCGGTTCCCGGCGAGCAGCGAGACCTTGCCCTCGGCCCAGTCGACCTGCCGGGTGGGCGCGTCCACGTGCAGGGTGGACGGCATGGTCTCGTGCCGGAGGGCCAGCAGCAGCTTCAGCACGCCCGCCGCGCCCGCCGCCGCCTGGGTGTGGCCGATGTTGGACTTGAGCGAGCCGAACCACACCGGGTCGGGGCGGTCCTGGCCGTAGGCGGCGAGCACGGCCTGCGCCTCGATCGGGTCGCCCAGCGTGGTGCCGGTGCCGTGCCCCTCCACCAGGTCCACGTCGGACGGTCGGAGCCGGGCGTCGGCCAGCGCGCTCGCGATGACCCGCTGCTGCGACGGGCCGTTGGGGGCGCTGAGGCCGTTGCTGGCGCCGTCGGAGTTGACCGCGGAACCGCGCACGACGGCCAGCACCGGGTGCCCGAGGCGCAGGGCGTCGGCCAGGCGTTCGACCAGCAGCACCACCACGCCCTCGCTGAACCCGGTGCCGTCGGCGGCGTCGGCGAACGACTTGCAGAGGCCGTCCGGGGCGAGCGCGCCCGCGGCGGACGCGGCACGCAGGTACTCGGACGGATCGGGCAGCACGGTCGCGCCCGCCGCCAGCGCGAGGTCGCACTCCCCCGCGCGCAGGGCGCTGGTGGCCAGGTGCAGCGCGACCAGCGACGACGAGCACGCGGTGTCGACCGTGACCGTCGGTCCCTCCAGGCCGAACGCGTAGGCGAGCCGCCCGGAGGCCACGTTCACCTGCGTGCCCATGGTGACGAAGTTGGCCACGCCCTCGGGCAGGTCGTAGGCCGAGGCGTGGGCGTAGTGGGTGCCCATGACGCCGGCGTAGACGCCGGTTCGGCTGCCCTTGAGCGCGGGCAGCGTGAACCCGCCCCGCTCGAACGCCTCCCACGACGTCTCCAGCAGCAGCCGCTGCTGCGGGTCCATCGCCAGGGCTTCGCGCGGCGAGATGCCGAAGAAGCCCGCGTCGAAGTGCCCGGCGTCGCGCAGGAACCCGCCGCGCAGGCCGTCCTGCACCGGGCGTTCGCGGTCGGTCGGCAGCGGCCCGACGGCGTCCCGGCCCTCGACCAGCAGCCGCCACAGGGCCTCGGGGGTGTCGATGCCCCCCGGTAGTCGGCACGCGGCCGCGACGATCGCCACCGGGGCGTGCGCCGCCTCCGCCAGTGCCCGGTTCTCCGCGCGCAGGTGTTCGTTGTCCTGCAACGACTTGCGCAGGGCTTCGACGATCTTGTCAGGCACAGCCATCGGTCGCTCCGTCATTCGTCGTCGGGGAGACCGGAGCCGCCCATGGCCAGCCGGACCAGTTCGTCGGCGTCCAGCTCACTCAGGTCCCTAGGGGCGCCGTCGGCCACGGGGTCGTCCGCGAGCCGCAGGAGGCCGTCCAGCAGTCCGGCGGCCCGCAGGCGGTCCACCGGGATCGTGCGCAGCAGGTCCCGGACCTCCCCGTCGCCCACCACGGCCACCGGGGCGTCCGGTGTGGCCGGAACGGCCGGGGCGAGGCGAACGGCGAGGTGCGCGGCCACGGCGGCGGGCGTCGGGTGGTCGAAGACCAGCGTCGGCGGCAGCCGCAGCCCGGTCACCGCGCCGAGCCGGTTGCGCAGCTCCACCGCGGTGATCGAGTCGAACCCGGTCTCGCCGAACGCCCGGTCCGGGTCGACCGCGGCCGGTCCGCTGTGGCCGAGCACCGCCGCCACCTGCGTCCGGACGATCTCGTCCAGCAGCAGTGCGGCGCCTTCGGCGTCGAGCGCGGCCAGCCGTCGCCGCAGGTCCGCTCCCCCGTCGGCGGGGGTCGCGGCGGCCGCGGTCCGGCGAGTGCGCCGTCCGGTGACCAGACCCCGCAGCAGCGGCGGCTCCTCACCGGGCCGGATGCCGCGCAGGTCGATCCGCAGCGGCAGCAGCAATGCCCGCTCCGGTCGGGCCAGCGCCGCGTCGAACAGGGCGAGCCCTTCGGCGTCGGACAGTTCACCGACGCCGTCGCGGTGCCCGCGGGCGACCTGGGCCTCGCCGAGGTCACCGGTCATCGCGCCCCGCCGGGCCCACAGGCCCCAGCCGAGCGACTGCGCCGGGAGTCCGCCGGCGCGGCGGCGCCTGGCCAGCGCGTCGAGGAACGCGTTGGCCGCGGTGTACCCCGCCTGGCCGAGCGAGCCGGTAGTGCCGGACGCCGAGGAGAACAGCGCGAACACCGACAGCGGCAGGTGCGCGGTCAGGTCGTGCAGGTTGAGGGCGCCGTCGACCTTGGGCCGCAGCACGGTGTCGAGCTGGTCGGCGGTGATCGCGGTGATCGGGGCGTCGTCGGTCACCCCGGCGCAGTGCACCACCCCGGCCAGCGGACGGTCCGCGGGAACGGCCGCGAGGACGTCGGCCAGCGCCCGCCGGTCGGCCACGTCGCACGCGGCGAACGTGACCTCCGCCCCGAGGGCGATCAGGTCGTCGACCAGGCCGTCGGGAGCACCGCCGCGGCCCAGCAGGAGCAGGGAGCGGACGCCGCACGCGGTCACCAGGTGCCTGCTCACCGCGCCGCCGAGCACACCGCCTGCGCCGGTGACCAGGACGGTGCCGTCCGCGATCCACGGCGGCTCGGTGATGCCCGTGCTCCCGGCGCGAGCCAGTCTCGGCACGCGCACCCTGCCGTCGCGGAGGGCGATCTGGGGCTCCCCGGTGGCCACCGCGTCGGCGAGGACGACGTCCGACGCGGCCAGACCATCGGTGTCGACGAGCACGAACCGGCCGGGGTGTTCGACCTGCGCGGTGCGGACCAGACCCCAGACGGCGGCACCCGCCAGGTCCGGCACGTCCTCGTCGTCGAGGCCGACGGCCCGCCTGGTCACGACTACGAGGGGTCGATCGTCGGTCTCGTCGCGCTCCAGCCGTTCCCGGACGATGTCCAGCGCGCGCTGGATCGCCGCGCGCACGGCGAGACCGTCCTCGCCGGCGGTCCGGTCGAGCCGGCCCACGACGGGTTCGGTGTCCGACCGGGCGGGCGGCACCTCCGGCCAGTCCAGGACGAACAGCACGTCGAGGGCGGTCCCGGCGCGCGGGTCGGGCAGCGGGCGGGCGATCAGGGAGTCGACCGACGCGACCGGAGCACCCGTCGGGTCGGCCAGGAGGACCTCCGTGCCGCCGTCGGCCGTGGGTGCGAGCCGCACCCGGACCGAGGTCGCGGCGGCGGAGTGCAGCCGCAGCCCGGTCCAGGAGAACGGCATGGACACCGTCGTGCCGCCCGCTCCGGCCGCGTCCAGCCAGGACGCGTGCAGTGCGGCGTCGAGCAGCGCGGGGTGGATGCCGAACGCGGTGTGCTGGTCGACGGGCAGCGTGACCTCGGCGAACACCTCGTCACCCCGCCGCCACGCCGCGGTGAGCCCGCGGAACACCGGCCCGTAGTCGTACCCGGTGGCGGCGAAGTCGTCGTAGAGCCGGGTGATGTCCACCGCGGACGCGCCCGCCGGGGGCCATTCGGCCGCCAGCGCGCGGTACCCGTCGGACAGCGGGGGCTCCTCCGGTGCCAGGGCGAACGTCGCGTGCGGCTGCCACGGGCCGTCGTCGCCGTCGCGGGAGTAGATCCGCCCCTGCCGGGTGCCGTCGGGGCCGGGTTCGTCCACCTGGACCTGCACGGTGAGCCCGCCGGTCTCCGGGACGACCACCGGCGCCTGGAGCGTGAGTTCCACGACGTGCGGGCAGCCGACCTCGTCGCCGACCCGGATCGCGGTCTCCGCCAGCGCCGCGCCGGGCACGACGACCGCGCCGAGCAGCGCGTGGTCGGCGAGCCACGGCTGCGCCGCGAGCGACAGCCGGGCGGTGAACAGGTGGGCGTCGCCGCCCGCCAGCGCGACACCCGCGCCGAGCAGCGGGTGGGCCAGGTCGACCAGCCCGGCGCCGGACACGTCCCCGGTGGTCGTGGTGGGGCCGTCGGGCCAGTACCGCTCGTGCTGGAACGGGTAGGTGGGCAGGTCGATCCGGGTGCCGCCGGACAGGCTCGTCCAGTTCACGTCGACACCGCTCACCCACGCTCGGGCGAAGGATTCGAGCAGGCGCCCCGGACCGCCCTCGTCGCGGCGGAGCGTGCCGGTCACCGCGACCTCGCGGCCGAAGCCGAACGCGGTCTCCTCGATGCCGGGCACCAGCACCGGGTGCGGGCTGGGCTCGACGAACACGCCGTACCCGTCGCCCATCAGGGCGTCCACGGCGTCGGCCAGCCGAACCCGCTCACGCAGGTTGCGGAACCAGTAGTCGCCGTCGGCGACGGCACCGCGCACCCACTCGCCGGACACCGTGGAGCGCCAGGGGATCTCGGGCACGAGCGGCGTCACGTCCCGGAGCAGGTCGGCCAGGTCGTCGCGGATCTCCTCCACGACGGCGGAGTGCGAGGCGTAGTCCACCGCGATCCGGCGGACCCGCGTCGAGCCGCACCGGGCGACGAACTCGTCCAACGCGGCCGAGTCACCCGACACCACGACGGACGTCGGGCCGTTCACCGCGGCGATCGACACCCCGTCACCCAGGAGCGCCTCGACCTCGGCGACCGACGCCGAGACCGACACCATGCCGCCACGACCGGCCAGCTTCCCGATCGCCTTGCTCCGCAGCGAAACTACCCGTGCACCGTCCTCAAGGGACAGTGCCCCGGCGACCACGGCGGCCGCGATCTCACCCTGGGAGTGACCCACCACGGCCGACGGCTCGACACCCGCCGAACGCCACACCGCGGCCAGCGACACCATCACC
>DATMCA010001384.1:0-3582 GCA_035559015.1 Umezawaea sp.
GCTTGATGATGTTGCCGACGACGAGGCCGATGGCGAGCGCGAACGTCGACATCACCATGAAGTAGCCGAGGGCCAGGCCGCCGACCTTGCCGACGGTGGCTGCCTTCCTGATGGAGCCGACGCCGAGCACGATGGTGCAGAAGATCACCGGGGCGATCATCATCTTGATCAGCGAGACGAACCCGGTGCCGACGGGCTTCAGGGCGACGCCGAACTTCGGGAACACGAAGCCGACGAGGATGCCGAGCAGCACGGCGATGATCACCGCTATGTAGAGGTAGTGCGTACGGTCGCGCTTCGGCGCGCTTGCCGTGTCTGACATGTGTGGGGCCTCCCGACAGCCTCGACGTGCGCGACCGCAGGTGTCGCGACGGGTGGATCCTCCTCCACGGGAGGGGTCGACGCAGCGGTGCGAGGTCTCGATTGGACTCGTGTCGTGCGGTTCCGCGTTGGCTACTGTCTCTTCAGTGTGGACCAAAACTATTCCATGTGAACCATCCTCACGTGCTGGTCCGAAGCATGGACAGGGGAACCGGAAGAGGGGTTCCGCGGTCCAACGCGCGACGCCGAAACAGCGTTGCGCCATCCGGAGCAGTGGCACGAAGTTGTCGTACCAGCGGGTTAGCATCCCCGCCGTCGAGGGAGGGCCTGATGGGCTTGGGGCAACGCCTGGCGAGAGCCGGGCGGCGTTTGGTGGGCAACGGCGGTCGTGAATCGGCCAGCTTCGGGGCGGCGCTGGTCGGCGTGGTGCTCCTGGCCGGGGCGGCGTTCGGCAACGGGATCTCGCGCACCGCCGTGTCGGTGTCGGACGGTCTCACCTGGCTGGGTGACGACGAGCGCGGCGAGGTCGTGCAGGTCAACCCCAGCTCGGGCAAGCCGCAGACCCGGCTCCAGATCAGCGGCGGCGACGCCCAGCTGGAGATCGCGCAGGACGACGGCACGCTCATCGTGCTCGACCGGCGCACCGGCCAGATCACCGTGATCGACCTGTCCACGCTGCTCGCCAGCGGCAGGCGGCAGGCCCCCGCGGGAGCGTCCGCCAAGGTGCTGATCGCGCAGGGCCGCGTGTTCGTGGTCGACCGGGCCGAGGGCACGATCCACAACGCCGACCCCGTGACGCTCGCCGACGTCGGCGCCGCCTGGTCGGCCGGTCAGCCGCTGGCGGACGTCGTGGTCGACGACAAGGGCCTCGTCTGGGCGGTGGACCACGGCGGCAACCTGCACGCGCTGGAGTGGTCGGACGACGAGGAGCGGTTCGTCGAGAAGTCCAACCGGCCCGTGCCCGGCGCGGGTCCGCACACCGCGCTCGTGCCGCACGAGATGGGCGTGACGCTGCTGGGCCTCGAAGGCGGCGTGGTGCTCCAGGACGGCACCGGCCAGGACCTGTCCGTCATGACGGTGCAGCTCACCGGCGACGTGCTGGCCGCGGCCGCCAGCCCGAGCGACCTCGTGCCCGCCGCGGTGCCGGACTCCGGGGTCGTGGTGCTGGTCAGCGGCGACAAGGTGATCCGCGTCGACGTCGCCGAGTTCGGCTGCTCGAAGCCCGGCCGTCCGGCGGTGTTCCGCGGCAAGGTCTACGTGCCGTGCCACGGCGCCGGGAAGGTCGTCGTGCTCGACGGCGGCGGCAAGAAGTCCGGCGACGACGTGCGGACCCAGGGCTCCGGCGACCCGGAGCTGGTGTTCGACGACGGCAAGCTGTTCATCAATACCCCCGGCGCGTCCCAGGGCGTGATCGTGGACGCCGACGGCACCACGCGGTCCGTGACGGTCCGCAGCCCCGACCTCGCCGTGACCGACCCGGACCGCGAGCCGCTGCCGACCGTGCCGCCGCCCCCGCCGCCGAGGCCGGAGGAACTGCCGACCGGCACGCGCGGCAACGGCAACGGCAACCAGCCGCCCGCCGTGACGACCACGGTGGTGGCGCCCCCGTCGACCACCGGCTCGGTCGGCGTCGACGGCCTGCCCGGCAAGCCGCCGGGCGTCTCGGTGTCGCTGAAGAGCCGCGACGCGTCCACGCTCGTCGTGACGGTGTCCTGGGGCGCGGTCACGCCGGTCACCGGGTACACCGTGACGGCCGGCGGTTCGTTCAGCGGCGGCAGCCGGACCGCCCAGGTGGCGGGCACCAGCACCGACCTGTCGATCCCCTGCGGTGGCAGCACGTTCTGCTCCTCGGGGAGCCTCGACGTGTCCGTGACGGCCTACAGCGGCGCGGGCTCCAGCGCCGCGTCGACGGCGTCGTGGAGCGTTCCGCCCGCGGGCACGACACCGCCGCCGGTGGTCACCACGACCACCCAACCGCCACCTCCCCCGGTGGTCACGACGACGACCGAGCCCCCGCCACCCCCGGTGGTCACGACCACGACGACCGAGCCTCCTCCACCGCCGTCGCTGCCCACCGCGGGCTCGGTGGTGATCACCACGATCACCGGTGGCGTCGCCTCGTACACCAAGACCGTGAACATGTCCTGGCCCGCGGACTGGGCGAGCCACAACGGGACGTGCGAGGTCGTCAACACCACCCAGGGCTTCAGCACGCCCATCGGGTGCGGCACGGCGCAGGCGACCATCGACGCGGACGTGGGTCCCAACCGGATCGTGGTCCGCGCGTACGCGGCGACGGGCGGCGGGTCGGTCGACTCGGCGTCGAAGAACACCACCGTCCGCGACCCGGAGCAGTGCGGGAGCAAGCCGTGCGTGATCCCGCGCAGCGCACCCGAAGCGCCCGAGTCCGCCCCGACGGGCGCGGGTGGACTGGGCCTGATCGCCGTGGCCGCGCTGCTGCGCGTCAGCCGTCGGCGCGACGACGAGGAAGGCGAAGTCCGGTGACCACACTGGAGAGCACGGCGATCGGCGAGGACGAGATCGCGGCGTTCCGGGCGCTGCACACCCGGCTGGGCGACGCGGTCGAGACGGCCGTGCGCGGCAAGCGCGACGTCGTCGACCTCGTGCTGGTGTCGATGTTCGCGGGCGGGCACGTGCTGCTGGAGGACGTGCCCGGCACCGGGAAGACGACGTTGGCGCGGGCCGTGGCGGGCGCGCTGGGCGGGGTGTCGCGGCGGGTGCAGTTCACGCCGGACCTGCTGCCGTCGGACGTGACCGGCACGTCGGTGTTCGACCCGCAGACCGCCGAGGTCCGGTTCCGGCCGGGCCCGGTGTTCGCGAACGTCGTGCTGGCGGATGAGATCAACCGCGCGGCGGCGAAGACGCAGTCCGCGCTGCTGGAGGTGATGGAGGAGCACACGGTCACCGTCGACGGCGTCGGCCACGCGGTGCCCGCGCCGTTCCTCGTCGTCGCCACGCAGAACCCGATCGACCTCGACGGTACCTACCGGCTGCCGGAGGCGCAGCTCGACCGGTTCATGATCCGCATCTCCATCGGCTACCCGGACGTCGAGCACGAGCTGGACGTCCTGCGGCCGGGCAGCGGCGCGGGGCGGGTCGGCGCGGTGCCGACGGTCAGCAACCCGCACGAGGTCGCCGCGTACGGCCGCAGGCTCTCCATCCTGCACGTGGCCGACCCGATCCTGCGGTACATCGGCGAACTCGGCACCGCGACCCGCGCGGACTCCCGGCTCCGGCTGG
>DATMCA010001385.1:0-4498 GCA_035559015.1 Umezawaea sp.
GCCATCTCGTTGCTACAGGGCAAGGCGAAAACCGCCGCCGCCCGAGGACGCACCGAGGAAGCCCTCGCCGCCTACCAGACGATCACCAGTCGGGTGCCGCTCCCGCAGTACCTCCAGGAGTACGCCGCGCTGCTGACCAGCGCCGGCCGCACCGACGACGCGGCCCGCCAGTACGACGTGCTCGCCCAGCAGGAGAAAGTCCTGACCACCGCCGGTTCCGCGGACGACCTCGCGGCCTCCACCGTCGCCGCCGACCGCGGCGACGCCACCTCCGCCCTGCGCCACGCCGAAGCCGAGTGGTCCAAGCGCCCCAACGTCCTGGTCGCCGACGCGCTCGCGTGGGCACTGCACCTCAACGGCCGCGAAGCCGAAGCACTGGAGTACGCGGACAAGGCCGCCGCGCTCGGCAAGCGCGACGCGGGCTTCGCCTTCCACCGCGGCACGATCCTCGCCGCCCTGGGCCGCGGCGCCGACGCCGTCGCGGCGCTGGAGGACTCGCTGCGGATCAACCAGTACTTCTCCCCGCTGCACGCCCCACAGGCGCAGCGAGCACTCGCCGACCTGCGGAGCCAACGATGAGGAAATTACTGGCACTGCTGGGTTTGTGCGCCGCCGCGCTGCTGTTCACCCCGGCGCAGGCGAGCGCGCACCCGCTGGGCAACTTCACCGTCAACCACTACACCGGCATCACCCTGCACACCGACCGGGTCGAGCTGCGCGTGATCATCGACAGCGCCGAGATCCCCACCCTCCAGGAACCGGTCACCGACGCCGCCCAAGCCTGCGCCGCCGTGCGCGACGCGACCGAGGCGTCCGTCGACGGGCAGGCCGCCGGGCTCACCGTTCGGGACAGCGCGGTCGAGTTCCCACCGGGTGAAGCCGGACTCGCCACCACGAGGCTGACCTGCCTGCTGGACGCGTCGGCCGCGCTCGACCGCGAATCGACCGTGGCGGTGCGGGACTCCTTCCGCTCGGACCGGATCGGCTGGCGCGAGATGACCGCCGTCGGCGACGGCGTCGCACTGCTCGACTCACCCGTGCCCACGTCCAGCACCAGCGACGAACTGCGCCGCTATCCCAACGATCTGCTCGCCGACCCCCTCGACGTCCGCTCCGTCGACCTGCGCACCCGTCCCGGCGCCAGCGGCGCGGTCACCGGTGCCTCGCGGCAGGGGAGCGGGCCGTTCGACTCGGTGGTGAACACCGCGACGTCGGCGTTCACCGACCTCGCGGGCAGCAAGGACCTCACGCCGGTGGTTGGCCTGCTCGCCGTGGTGCTGTCGCTGCTGCTCGGTGCGTCGCACGCGGCCCTTCCCGGACACGGCAAAACCGTGATCGCCGCCTACCTCGCGGGCAAGCGGGGGTCCACCAAGGACGCCGTGGTCGTCGGCGCGACCGTGACGATCACCCACACCGCCGGGGTGCTCGTGCTCGGGCTGCTCATCAGCGCCTCCAGCGCGGTGGCGGGGGAGAGCGTGCTGGGCCTGCTGGGCGTGGTCAGCGGGTTGCTGGTCGCGGGGATCGGCGTGGCGCTGCTGGTCTCGGCACTGCGCCGCCGCGCCGCCGAGCGCGCCGTGGTCCCGGACCTCGTGCTGGTTGGAGCGGGCGCGCCGGTCGGCCACGGCCACGGCCATGGACATGGGCACGGGCACGGCCATGGGCATGGGCACGGACATGGCCACGGGATCGGGCGATCAGGACTGATCGGCATGGGGATCGCCGGGGGACTGGTGCCCAGTCCTTCGGCACTCGTGGTCCTGCTCGGCGCGGTCGCGCTCGGGCGCACGTGGTTCGGCGTCCTGCTGGTGCTCGGCTACGGCCTGGGGATGGCGGCCACCCTGACCGCCGTCGGGCTGCTGCTCGTCCGCCTGCGCGACCGCCTGGAAGCCGCGGAACGCGTGAACCGGTTCCGCACCCGGCTCGCCGGCCTGACCTCGCTGATGCCCGTGCTCACCGCCTCCCTCGTGCTCGTGGTCGGCCTCGGGCTGGCCGCACGAGCCGCACTCGGACTGGGATAGGAGACACCCATGCGCGCGACCACCACCCTGTGCGCCCTCGTGCTCGCACTGACCGCCTGCACGGCACAAGCCGAACCCGGCCCCGTCTTCGACGACGAGAGCCGAGCCGACGTCACCTGCCTGAAGCACCAGGAATCCGCACCGGGCGCGCGGTACTCAGACGAGGTCATGCGACGCTCCGACGAGGTGCTGCCCCTGCTGCGCTACTACACCGCGCACGGACGCAAACCGTTCTGCGACGGCGCCGAGCCGTCGACGAACGACAAGGCGTGGGCCGACCTCTACGTCCGACTGGGCGCCGACCGCGCCAATGTTCCAGCCCTGGTCGGCTGAGCGGTCTTCGTGGGTTGTCGTCTCCTCGGGCGGCATTTCGGGATCGGGAATGTTCGTGAGGAATAGCGTTTCCCGCGGGCAAGCCTCGGAAGTGTGAACTCTTCGGCGCACGAAAGTTCGCACAAATGTGTTCGGTGATGTTTGACATTACGAACGGTGCGGATAACACTTGGTGTTATGGCCTACTCCGTGCCAAAATCCATTCCGGTCTTGGACGTCGATCCATTCGCCGAGGATTTCCAGCGCGATCACGACGCTTTCCACGAACGGCTGCGCGAGGCCGGTCCGGTGGTCTTCCTCAAGCCGTACGGCGTGTGGGCGGTGGCCCGGTACGCCGAGGTGCACGAGGTGTTGCGGGACCACGAACGGTTCTGCTCGGCCGCGGGGGTGGGTTTGGCGAACTTCTGGCACGAGGAGCCGTGGCGCAGGCCGAGCCTGCTGGTGGAAGCGGACCCGCCCGCGCACACCCGTCCCCGGCGGATCACCGCGCGGGCGATGTCGCCGCGGGCGATCGAGCGGCTGCGGCCGGGGTTCGAGCGGCACGCCGAGGAACTGGTGGCCGAGGTGGTGGCGCTCGAACGGTTCGACGGTGTCGTGGACGTGGCGCAGGCGTACCTGTTGCGGGCGTTTCCGGAGGCGTTCGGGCTGGCCCGCGGTGGTGAGGAGAAGCTGCTCCGGTACGGGGACATGGCGTTCAACCTGTTCGGGCCCCGCAACCAGCTCGCCCAGCAGGCGATGGCCGCCGGGATGCCGTTCCACGAGTGGTTCTCCGAGCAGTGCAAGCGAGATTCGCTGGCCGCCGACGGGATGGGCGCGGCCGTCTACGCCGCCGTGGACCGCGGTGAGGCGACCGAGGACGAGGCGGGACTGCTGGTGCGCTCGTTGATCTCGGCGGGACTCGACTCCACGATCGACGCCATCGCGTGGACGTTGTACCTGCTCGCCGATCGGCCGGGAGAATGGGCGTTGCTGCGGGAGAATCCCGAATTGGCCCGCTCGGCGTTCGAGGAGGCACTGCGCTACAGCACGCCCATCCAGCACTTCTTCCGCACCACGATCCGCGAGGTGGAGTTGGCGGGCACGGTGGTTCCGGCCGAGCAGAAGGTCATGTGCTTTCTCGGCGCCGCGAATCGGGATCCCCGGCAATTCGACGACCCCGACCGGTTCGACATCCGTCGGCGGTCCGCGACCCACCTGGCGTTCGGGACGGGAGTGCACGCCTGTGTGGGAGTGGCGATCGCCCGGCTCGAGGCGGAGTGCCTGCTCACCGCACTGGTCCGGCAGGTCGACACCCTCGAACTGGTGGGTCCGCCGAGCCTCCGGCGACACAACATCCTCAGGTCCCTGGCCGCGCTACCCCTGAGGGTCACCACCGGTTGACGATGACGACCTCGTACTCGTCGGCGGTGGGGTGGTGGCCGGTGTCGGCCTTGGCGTTGACGACGGCCAACCGGTCGCCGAAGGGGACGGCGGTCGTCGGGAAGTGGAAGGCGTCGTGGGTGATGATGGCGTCAACCGCGCCGGACGTCAGATCGTCGTCCAACCGGACCCTGGAGACCTGATTGACCCAGTTCTGCACCACCCACAGGTCTCGCCCTTCGAGCACGAGACCGTCCGCCTTGGGCACGTCGACGCCCTCGACGGTCCGGCTGGCGCCGGTGGCCGGGTCGACGGTGTAGAGCTTGCCGCCCGCCGTGTGCGACATGATCAGCGGAGATCCGGCGTCAGGGGCGACGATGCCGTTCAGGTTGAACTCGCCGCTGAGCTCGGCCGCCGGGCCGGTGATCGGCAGGGTGCGCGCCGGGCCGAGTTCGCCGGCCCGGCTGATGGGGACGACGTGCAGGACCGGGCTCGACGAGTCGCTGAAGTAGGCGGCTTCGCGGTTGACGAACACCTTGTTGACCAACGTCGTGGACAGGTCGCCGATCTTGCCGAACTGGTAGGTGGCGACGGTCTCGCCCGTCTCGATGTCGTACACGTACGCCCAGCCGAGACCGCCGCCGACGAACAGCCACCCGTGGTCGAGGTCGGCCCACAGACCCATGGCCAACCGGCCCGCCGGGGCCTCGATGAACAGCTCGGCGGTGCCACGCCGGAGGTTTCCCCGGTAGACGTGGCCGAGCCACAGATCGCCGCAGTAGAACGTG
>DATMCA010001386.1:0-5798 GCA_035559015.1 Umezawaea sp.
TAACGCGGTTCCCACCGGGTGCGGGCGGCTTGGCTGGTCTCGCCGACGTTCACGTGCCAGGCGGCCGCGACCCGCGGTTCGCGCGCATGTCCGTACGCGGCGAACTTCTCGCGGTAGGACTCGACCACCGGCTTGAGGTTCGCGGGGTCGCCGAACACGCTGGGCAGCATCAGGTCCAGGCCGAGCCGGGCGGTGAGGTCGATCGTCGCCTCGGAGTAACCGCCGCCCACCCACAGGGGTAGCCCGTGGACCGGTGGGGGCTGTAGCTCGAATCCGTCGATCGGTGCGCGGTGCGTGGAGCCAGGCCAGTTCACGGGGTCGCCGCTCCACAGCCGGGTGAGCAGTTCGACCCGCTCGGCGAACAGTTCGGCCGAATCCTCGAGACGCTGCCCGAAAAGGGTGTAGGTGTTGGCGAAGCCGTTCCCCCGTCCGACGACGACCTCGCAGCGCCCGCCGGAGAGCACGTCGACGGTGGCGTAGTCCTCCGCGGCGCGGACCGGGTCGAGGTTGGCGGCAAGGGTGACCGCGGTCGCCAGACGGAGGTTCGTCGTCCGTTCGGCGATCGCCGCGAGGATCACCGGTGGCGCTGAAAAGATGTAGTCCAAGCCGTGGTGCTCGCCGATGTGCACGCCGTGGAATCCGGACTCGTCGGCCACCACGGCCGCTTCGACGATCGCGCGGTGGCGTTCGGAGGGGGTGGGTTTGGTCCCGGTGATCGGGTCGGTGATTCGGTCGCCGAGGTCCATCAGGCTGAGTTTCACTCGTGTTCCTCCCGGTTGTGCGCGTGTTCGACGAATGTGGTCAAGAGGTGGTCAGCCGAGGCCGGCCCTGCCGTGCCGCCAGTAGCCGCGGAAGGCGATGTCGGACTTGGGGACGCCGCGGTCGTCGACCAGGTGCCTGCGGGCGCCGGTGGCGAGCGCGGACTCGCCTGCGACCCAGGTGTAGAAGGGGCCCGGAGGCAGGTGAGCGTCGCGCACTGCGTGTAGTGCGAGCGCTCCCGGCCTTGCGGAGGGGTCGTTGCGCGGCAACCAGTGGATCTTCGTGGTCGCCGGCCCGGTGATCCCGTGCCGGATGTCCTCGCTGCCGGGCACTTCGAGGAACACCTCCGCGGGCAGTGCGACGGTGGACCGCTCCAAGATCGCCAGTATCGCCGGCAACGCGCTCTCGTCGCCGACGAGGAGCTGCCAAGTGGCGTCGGGTGGTGGCGCGTAGCCGCACCCCTCGTCGAGGAAGGCGACCACATCGCCCGGTCTGGTCGCCATCGCCCAGGCCGCCCCAGGGCCGGGGTCGCGCCCTTCGTGCAAGGAGATCTCGACGTCGAACGCGGACCCCTCCGGGCGGAAACGCCTGATCGAGTACGACCGCACGCGGGCACGTCGCCTGCCTGACTGGAGGGCCTGTTGCAGCATCCACTTCTCGCTGCTGGGCAACACGACCTCGCTCTGGCCGGGGCCCGCGAAGAAGAGGCGGCCCGCTTGGTCGTACCCGACCTGTTCCAGGTGCTGGAAGTCCTCGCCCCCCAACGTGATGGACACGAAGTGGGGGCTGACCCGTTCGACGCCGCGGACGGTCAGGGTCAACATCCGGCGGTGGCGCGGGCGCCGGTATCCGCTCGACGATCTTCCCCGTGCCGGTGCGTTGCCGCTCATGCGGCAATCATTTCCACTGTCGCGGGTGCCGTACCACCGTTAAGCTGACACCTGATGCAGGAAACCCGCCAACCTTCTTCGTCCTCCGTGATGCCCGACGAGGTCACCCCGCAAGGCAGCGGCTGGATTCCGCACGGCTACCACATGGAAAGCCACTCCCACCCGGACGGGCAACTGGTGTACGCGGCGGCCGGGGCCTTCGCCACTACGACCGCGTACGGGACTTGGGTGGCTCCCGCCAACCGGGTCACGTGGACGCCGCCGGGTTTCCAGCACTCGCACCGCGTCTACGGCAGGACCGATGCCCGCATCCTCGCCGTCCCGGCCGAGGAGTGCCGCGACCTGGTGGAGTACCCCTGCGTGTTCGCGGTCTCTCCGCTGATGCGGGAGGGCATCCTGGCGCTGACCGGCCGCCGGGCGAAGTCCGCCGACGCCGACCGGCGGTTGCGCGCGGTGGTGCTCGACGAACTCGGCGAGATCCCCGAGCAGTCGTTGCACCTGCCCGAGCCGCGCGATGATCGGTTGCGAGTCGTCACCGACCTCCTGCACACCGATCCCGGCCAGAACACGACCTTGGCCGGGTTGGGGCGGGCCGCCGGGACGAGCGAACGCACCCTCAGCCGCCTGTTCCACTCCGACCTCGGCATGAGCTTCCACCGCTGGCGCACCATCCTGCGCATCCACCACGCCCTGATCCGACTCACCGACGGCGACTCCGTGACCGACACCGCGATCACCTGCGGGTGGTCGAACCCGTCGACCTTCATCGAGGCGTTCACCGCGGTGGTCGGGCAGACCCCTGGGCGCTTCCAGGCCGATCTGCGTGACCGCGGCGAGTAGAACCGCATTGGCGGGTTTCCGTTATCGGTCGTCTGGTTATCGGTAGACAGCAC
This sequence comes from Umezawaea sp., assembly GCA_035559015.1. Classification (GTDB taxonomy): domain Bacteria; phylum Actinomycetota; class Actinomycetes; order Mycobacteriales; family Pseudonocardiaceae; genus Umezawaea. The sequence continues at coordinate 2,543 of DATMCA010001386.1, forward strand.
TTCCCGTCGCGTTCAGAGTGGTGATCGACAGTTCATCCGCCGACTTGATCGTCGGCAATCATCCTCACGGGAAACACATGACTCAGGCAGACGAGAACACCACGATGGTCATCGTGGGCGGTGGAGTGGCGGGGCTCGCACTCGGCACTTTCCTCCTGCGCAGCGGAATCCGTTGCGTCATCTTGGAAAAGCACAGTCGTGACCACGTCGAACAACGGCAGCGGGCCGGGGCTCTCGACGCTCGCGGCGTGCGCGTGCTGCACGAATGGGGAGTGGGAGAGGTCGTCGGGGAGCGGGGAACGGGAGAGGCCGTCAACGGGCCCGGTCACGACTCCTTCGACGCGGCGATGCCGTTGATCATCGACGGCGAGCGGCGCGAGTGGAAGATGGATGACGACGAGGACGCCGCGGGTACTTTCGTCCCGCAGCAGGTCCTCGTTCGAAACCTCATCAGGACGTTCCTGCGCGACGGCGGCGACCTCCGCTTCCAGGCCGAGGACATTTCGTTGGAAGGCCTCGGCACCGAGCACCCCGTGGTGCGCTACCGGGACGCCGCAGGCTCGGCCAGGGTGATCAGCTGCGATTTCGTCGCCGGCAGCGACGGCTACCAGGGCGTCAGCCGGACGGCGATCCCCGACGGCTTCCTCACCCGCCACACCCACGAGTTCGGGTACGCCTGGCTGACCGTCATGACGGACGTACCGGCCGATCCGCCGGCCGTGATGGCGGTGCACTCACGCGGCTTCGCCGCACAGATCACCCGCGGGCCGAACGCGAGCCGCGTCTACCTGCAATGTCCGGTCACCGATACCGTCGACGACTGGCCGGACGAACGCGTCTGGAGCGAACTGGGAGCGCGGTTCGCCAGCGCCGCGAGGAGGGGGCCGATTGTCAGCAAGCAGATCGTGCCGCTGCGCGGAGTGGTGTTCAGTCCCATGAGCTACGGCAGGCTCTACCTCCTCGGAGACGCGGCGCACCTGATTTCCCCGATGAGCGCGGAGGGAATGAGCCTCGCCCTGCACGACGCCGACGCGCTCGCCCGCGCGGTCGTCCACCAGGTCGAGAAGGACGATCCGACTCCGCTGGAGAGCTACTCGGACACCTGCCTGACCCACACCTGGGAACGTCAGGCATCCGCGGTCTGGATGACCGACGCGATGCACGACTCCGGAGACACCTCCTACCGCGGGGAGTTCCTCAAGCACGTCGCGCGGGCGAACCTGGAGAACCTCGTCCAGCCACGCACACCGAAGAGTTGATCCCGCACATGATCGAGATCGAAGCCTTCGCGACGGGAGCGTGTTCGTCCACGGCGCCGCCGCGTGGTTGGACTGCCGGGTGCACAACGAGGTGCCGACCGGTGACCACGTCCTGGCGGTGTTGGAGATCATGGTCCTGTGGTCCACATCGGACGAATCCCCACTCGTCTTCCACCGCGGCCGGTTCCGTGCCCTCGCCACAGCGAACACGGCATGACCATCGTCCTCCAGCGGAATGTCACCGGAGTTGGTAGTGCACCGCTTCGACCTGAACCGCGACGAGGCCACGCACATCGGCTTCGGCTACGGCGCCCCCTCGCGCGGATGGAGCTCCACGCCAGTGGCCGGAGGATTGTTGTTCGGTTACACGTGAGCCGTCGGCAACTCGATCCGCACGGTCGTTCCTGTGGCTGTGGGCTGCTCCACGAAGCTCACGGTTCCGCCCAAGGCGGCGACGGTGTCGGCGACGATGGCCAGACCCAGTCCGGAACCGGGTAGGCCGCGCGCGTCCGGGGCGCGCCAGAACCGCTCGAACGCCGAGCGTCGGTGCTCCGGGGGCAGACCCGGTCCCTGGTCGGTCACGGTGATCCAGCCCGGTTGCGAACGGACGGCGATCGTGGAGTGAGCGGGGGAGAACTTGATCGCGTTGTCGAGCAGGTTCAGCACGGTGCGTTCGAGGGCTCCCGCGTCCCCGAGCACCGACCAGGGCGCACAGTCGATGTCGAAGTCGTGGGGACCGGCTCGGCTGGCGGCCCGGTGCACGGCGCGGTCGATTACCGCTCCGATGGCGACGGGTTCGCGTTCCAGTTCGCGTTCGTCTCGGGAGAGCACGACCAGTTCGGTGACCAGGTCGCCGAACTCGCCCGCCTGTGCCGCCAACCGGTCAAGGATCTGTGCGCGTTGGTCCACGGGCAGGTCGCGGCCGGTGCGCTCGCTGTGGACCAGCAGTTCGATGTTGGTGCGCAGGCTGGTCAGCGGCGTGCGGAGTTCGTGGGCGGCGTCGTTGACCAGCGCCCTCGGTGGACCAACTCGCGGGCTGGTCCGCCGACGGTGACCTGAGGTTCGTCCTCAGCAGTTCGGGCGGAGGTCCGTTCGGACAGATGAGAGGCGGTCCAGGGGGTAGCGCTGCCCAACAGCGGCACGAGTGGATCGAGCAGAACTGCGCCGCGGTGGACCCTTCCAGCTATGGCGGCACATCCGAGGCCACAGCCGGACGAACGGGTGCGCTGACGTTGTACGAATGCCGCGATTGACCATCCCAGCGTGATGCTCGTCGTTGGGGGCAGGCGAATCGCCTGGCCCCACGACGAGCGCTCGATTCATTAGCGACACCGGTTTGGCGGCGGAGTAGGAGACAGGTGGTTCCGCTCTGAGCACCGATCCTGGACCACCGGCACCACTGTGATGTGGCCCCTGGGAGCTGATCCACGGTTGTGGGAGTTGAGGCGGGGTGTACGGGAAGCGGCGCATCAGTGCGGCCTTGCTGGAAGAACACGAGATGATCGTCAACCACAAGCTCGTCGAGGCGATCATGCGAGGCTGCGCGATGTGACGTCGGTCCGCTGCGCGAGCGTCGTTACCGCCTCGGGTGAGCGGGTGGGACAACAGAGCCGGTCCGGTCAACCGGCGGTCGCAACCCATCGGCCACCAAGGTGAACAGTCTTGACGCGCGCGGGCTCCAGTCGCTGTCGGGATCGAGGTTGTACAGCCCGTCCAGAGCGAGCAACAGATCATCCGCGGTCATGCCGGCGCGGATGGTGCCTGCCTCGTCGTTGGCGGCGATCAACCTGTTGACCGCGCCGGCCACCGGGCCGTACGCCATCTGGGCGAACTGTCCGTGAGTGGACGAGGAGCGCAGCGCGTGCACCAGACCGGCCTTGGCCATCACGAACTGGGCGTAATGATCAAACCAGCCACGCAGCGCGGCGAACGGCTCCTGTGTCGCACGAAGCTGGTCAGCCGAGGCGACCAGGTGGTCCACTTCGTGGCGGTAGAGC
>DATMCA010001387.1:0-4297 GCA_035559015.1 Umezawaea sp.
CAACGCGGGCACGAACGTGAGGGCCACCCCGGTCGAGGACTTCTCGGTGGGGCAGTGGTCGAAGGTCGTGGACACGAACCTGACCGGCACGTTCCTCTGCGCCCGCGAGGCGTTCCGGATGATGCGCGACCAGGACCCGCAGGGCGGGCGGATCATCAACAACGGCTCGGTGTCGGCGTACGCGCCCCGGCCGAACGCCATCGCCTACAACGCGACCAAGCACGCGATCACCGGCATCACGAAGTCGCTGTCGCTGGAGGGCCGCCGTCACCGGATCGCGTGCGGGCAGATCGACATCGGCAACGCCACGACGCCGATGACCGAGCGGATGGCCCAGGGCGTGCTCCAGGCGGACTTCACCGTCGCGCCGGAGCCGACGATGGACGTGGCGGGCGTCGCCGACGCCGTGCGCTACATGGCCGGGCTGCCGCTGGAGGCCAACGTGCAGTTCATGACCGTGATGGCGACCGCGATGCCGTTGGTCGGCCGGGGCTGACTCAGCGGGGTACGCAGGTCAGCGCCATGGTCTTCGGCGCGGCCCCGATGCCCACCAGGCCGAACGTGATCGAGTCGCGGACGTCGATCAGCCCGTTGTAGTCGGCGTTCACCGCGTGCACGGTCCGGCCCTTCTGGGTGATCGTGGCGTTCCAGGAGTTCTCGACCCGCTGCTCGCCGGGGAACGTCCAGTCGACCGTCCACCCCTCCACCGGCCTGCCGCCCGAGTTGGTGATCTTGATCGTCGCGGTGAAGCCCTGCGGCCAGCTCTCGTCGATCGCGAGGCTCGCCGTGCACGCCGCGGGCCCTGAGGGCGACGAGGGTGTCGGCTGCTCGCCGATCTTCAACTCGAAGGAGTCGACCGAGTTGCCCGCGCCACCGCGCCACAGGTCGAACCCCGCCTCGACGCCGATCAGGTACCAGTCCGGCTTGACCCACTCCCGGTTCACCGCGTCCTTGCCGAACGCGCGGATGTCCAGGCCCCGCACCGAATCCACCTCGCCGACCCGCTCGTAGGTGATCCGGTTGCGCCCCTGCGCCCTCTCGAACCAGACGTCCCAGCTCGCACCGGAGATCGGCATCGCACCGGCGACCATGATGCCCGCCGGCCGCGCGTCCCCGTTGGCGCGCAACCAGATCGCCATCTCGGCGCCGTCCGGCAGCCCCTCCACCGCGGGCTTGCTGTGGAACCAGGCCGTGTACGCGGTCGCGTAGTCGCCGTCCTCGGCGGGCGTGGTGACGAGGTTGCCGGTCAGCTCGGGCATCCGCGAGACCTGCACGGGCAGCCCGCTGTCCTCCGAGCAGATGTCCTGGTGGCACCCCTTCAGCAACGACGGCGACGCCGCGGGCGGCCCACCCACCGGCTGGTCGTGCTCGGCGCTGTCCACGCGCAGGCCCTGGTCACCGACCGTGACGCACTGCGCGGTCCCCGCACCCCCGATGTTGTTGCCCGCCAGGTAGTCCTTGTCCCCGGCCGGCGCGAACTCGCTCTTCCCGCACAACTGCGTCCCCGCTGCCGTCGACGGCAGCGCCGCCAACAACACCAACCCCACGGCCGCGGCCAGCACCGCACCGCACACACCGATGGCCGCGATCGTGAGTGACACCCGAAAGGCCAACTGCGCCAACGGATTGCTCATCTACGCGCTCCTCGGGAGACCCGGTCGAACTGGATGTGCCCCATCTTGGGAATACGGGCGAATCGGTTAAGCGGTTCAAGCCGCGACCGTTTCCGGGAGCGTTCCCGAAGATCCACAGGTCAGCGGCGGGAGTGCTCGTCCAGCAGCCCGACCGGTCCACTCACGTGGTCGTGTCAGCGCCGCCGCAACCGCTTGTCGCCGATCGCGGGCAGTGAGGCGTTGTAGTTGTCGGCCGGGTTGACCTCGGTGCCGGGTGGGACGATCTCGTCGATCCGGTCGAGCACGTCGTCGGTCAGCTCGACGTCGGCGGCGGCCAGCAGGTCGTCCAGTTGGGCGGGTGTGCGGGGTCCGATGAGGACGGACGTGACGGCCGGGTGGGCCCTGGCGAACGCGAGGGCGAGGTGGGACAGGGGCAGGCCGGCGTCGGCCGCCAGTTCGGTGAGGCGGGCGACGGCCTCGGCCCTGACCTGGTTCGCCGGGACGGTCATGTCGAAGCCCCGGGGTGCGCTCGCCACGCGGTGGCCGCGGGTCGGGTCGGCGCGGCCGGACAGCCAGCCGCTGCTCAGCGGACCGTAGGTCAGCACGCCCAGGCCGTGGCGCTGGGCGGCGGGCAGGACACCGCCCTCGATGGTCCTGGTGAGGATCGAGTAGCGCGGCTGCTCGGTGCGGAACCGGTGGTGCCCGCCCTTCTCGGCGGCCCACTGGGCTTCCACGATCAGCTCGGCCGGGAACGTCGACGTGCCGATCGCCCGCACCTTGCCCGCGCGCACCAGGTCCGACAGGGCGGCCAGGGTCTCGTCGACGTCGGTGGTGTGGTCGGGCCGGTGCACCTGGTAGAGGTCCAGGTGGTCGGTGTCCAGCCGCCGCAGGCTGTCCTCCACCGCGCGCTTCACCCACCGCGCCGAACCGCCGCCCCGGTTGGGGTCCGCGCCCATGGGCAGGCCGAACTTCGTCGCCAGCACGACGTCGTCACGACGGCCCTTGAGCGCCCTGCCGACGATCTCCTCCGACTCGCCCGCCGAGTACACGTCGGCGGTGTCGACCAGGTTGACGCCCGCGTCGAGCGCCCGGTGGACCATCCGGACGGACTCGTCGTGGTCGGTGTTCCCCATCGCGCCGAACATCATCGTCCCGAGCGCCAGCCCGCTGACCGACATGCCCGTCGCACCAAGAGTCCTGCGTCGCATCGGTGTTCCTTCGCCCTCGCCGCTGTTCCGCGGTCGATCGTGCGTCGGGCTCGGCCGCACCGTCCAACACCGGCTGCCTGGCGGGGTTACAGTCCAGGACTGTGACGCCCGAACTGCGGCAGTTCCGCTACTTCCTCGCCGTGGCCGAGGAGTTGAGCTTCACCAGGGCCGCGGCGCGGCTGCGGATCGCCCAGCAGTCGCTGTCGCAGCAGGTCGCGGCGCTGGAGCGGGTGCTCGGCGCGAGGCTGTTCGACCGGGACACCCGCGGCACCCGGCTCACCGCCGTGGGAGCGCTGTTCGTCCCGGAGGCGCGCGCGGTGGTCGAGCGCGCCGACCAGGCGGTGGCCGCGGTCGCCCGCGCGGTCCGCGGCGAGACCGGCGGTGTGCGCCTCGCCTTCCTGACCACGGCGGCGAACCACCTCCTGCCCGCCGTCGTCCGGGCCGCGCGCGAGCACCTGCCGGACGTGGAGCTGACCACCGAGGAGACCACGATCGCGCCGCTGGTCGACGGCGTGCTGAACGGCCGGTTCGACCTCGGTTTCGCCCGCACGCCGAGGGTTCCCGGCCTGGCGACCCGGACCGTGGTCACCGAACCGGTCTGCGCGGTCCTGCCCGTGGGGCACCCGCTGGCCGACCGCGCCGAGGTGCGGTTGAGCGACCTGGCGGCCGAGCGGTGGGTGCTGACGTCGCCGAACTCCTGGGAACCGTGGCACCGCGTCTACGCGGAGCACTTCGAGGCCGCCGGGTTCACGCCGAACGTGGTGCGGCGGGCGTCGAGCGTCCAGGGCCTGCTCGGGCTGGTCGCGGCGGGTGTCGGGATCACCCGGCTCGCCCTGTCGTCGCGGGACCTCCGCCGCACCGGCGTGGTGTTCGTGCCGATGACCGGCGAGACCACGGACACCGAGGTGGTGTGGTCGCCGGACAACGCCAACCCCGCCGCGCTGCGGCTGCTGGACGTCGTGACCGACCTCGCCGCCACGACGGACCTCACCGCCACCGGCTAGCGGATTTCGATTGCCCCCAACCGGACCGGCCCTCCACGATGGCGCCGTGAGCAGTCGACTGAGGGCCATCGCCCGCGACACCGTGGCCTACGCCGAACGCGGCTCCTACCCGACGTCGGCGGGCCCGGTCGCGCTGCGCGTCGCCCCCGCGGTCGCGGGCACCCGCCTGCACCTGCCGGACGACCCGCTCCCGCTCCCCTCCCCCGGCGGACCCGCCGCGGTCGAGGTGACGGCCGAGTCCACCCTGGCCGCGACCCACCGCCTCGGCGGCGACCTGGCCTGCCTGGTGTTCGCCTCGGCGCGCAACGCGGGCGGCGGATTCCTCAACGGCGCCCAGGCGCAGGAGGAGAGCATCGCCAGGGGATCGGCCCTCTACCCGTGCCTGCGCGCGGCGGGCGACTTCTACGCCCACCACCGCGCCTCCGACGACCTCCTGTACAGCGACCGGGTGATCTACGCGCCCGACGTCCCG
>DATMCA010001388.1:0-11159 GCA_035559015.1 Umezawaea sp.
CCTCGAACTGCATGGGGCCCACGGCGCCGAAGACTGGTACGCCGTCGCCTCGGCGGTCGGAGGTGAGTACCTGCACCACGCCTTCCTGGGCCAACTGTTCCACGCCCTTGCGGAATTGCTTCGCGCGGCTCAGGTCGGTCAGGCGGCCTACGGCGAAGTGTTCCGGGGCGAAGCTGGGTAGGCCGGGGAAGCGTACCGCTGGTTTTCCGGCGTGGAGGGTGTCGCCCACTCGTAGGGCGGAGGCGTTGATCAAGCCGATGACGTCGCCGGGGTAGGCGACGTCGAGGGTGGTGCGTTCGCGGCCGAAGACCTGTTGCGCGTACTTGGTGGCGAAGGGTTTTCCGGTGGTGGCGTTGGTGACCACCATGCCGCGTTCGAAGACGCCCGAGCAGACCCTGGCGAAGGCGACCTGGTCGCGGTGGGACTTGTCCATGCCGGTCTGGACCTTGAACACGAAAGCGGAGAACGGGGAGTTGAGGGGGCGGGACTCGCCGTTGACGTCGTGTCGGGGGGTGGGGCGGGGGGCCAGTGACACGATCAGGTCGAGCAGGTGCCTGACACCGAAGTTGAGCACACCCGAGCCGAACAGCACCGGGGTGGCGGTGGCGTCGAAGAACTTGGCCACGTCGAACTCGCCGCCGGAGATGTCGACCAGCTCGGCGCTCTCTACGGCGTGGGTCCAGTCCTCGCCTTCCTCGTCCAAGGCCCTGGTGGGTTCGATGCGCTCCTCGGGGGCCGCGGTGGCGCCGCCCGCCGTACGGGTGTAGCGGATGAAGCTGCCGTCGGCCCGGTCGAGCACGCCGCGGAACCTGCCGGCCTCTCCCACCGGCCAGGTCAGGGGCATGGGCTCCAGGCCGATCCGCTGCTTGATCTCCTCGCAGAGGTCCAGCGCGTCGCGGCCTGGACGGTCCCACTTGTTGATGAAGGTGATGACCGGGATGCCGCGGTGGCGGCAGACGTCGAACAGCTTCAGGGTCTGCGGTTCGAGGCCCTTGGCGGCGTCCAGGAGCATGACGGCGCAGTCGACGGCCGACAGGACGCGGTAGGTGTCCTCGGAGAAGTCGGCGTGGCCGGGGGTGTCGAGCAGGTTGATGACCGCGTCGCCGTAGGAGAACTGGAGTGCGGCGGAGGTGATCGAGATGCCTCGGGCCTGCTCCATCTCCATCCAGTCGGAGACGACACCGCGGCGGCCCGCCTTGCCGTGGACGGCACCCGCCTCGGAGATGACCTTCGCGTGCAGCGCGAGGGCCTCGGTGAGGGTGCTCTTGCCCGCGTCGGGGTGGCTGATGACCGCGAACGTCCGGCGCCGGCTCGCTTCGCGGAAAGCGGCCGATGGGGAGGTGTCCACCGGAGTGGCGGCGGTCATGCGTGGTCCATCCGATCTGTCGCTGACGGGGGGCACCGGAAATCTACCCTGACCCGCGTGTTCACTTTCGCGCTGATCGGTGCTAGCTCCGTCACCGTGCGTTGACTAGGCCTCTCAGCGCTCGCGCGTCCGAGCGTGCTGCCCGAGGGCGCGGTCGTGCCCTCCCTCGGTTCCCGGACCGGGGTCAGCGGGGCGGGACCTGTCGGCGGGGGCGGTTCGGCTGGAGTTGCACCTGGCGTTGAAGCTGCTGGGGTTGGCCCGGCGGGTGTGATCAGGCCTTCGAGGCGGCCGTGAGGTAGGGCTCCAGCGCGGTGGCTATGAGGGCGTAGCCGGCCGGGGAGGGGTGGAAGCGGTCGGGGGAGAAGAGGGTGCGGTCGGTGGCGAAGCGGGTGGAGACGGCGGGGCTGATCCGGGCGACTGTGCCGCCCGCTTTGAGCACGGCGTTCGCCTGGGCGTTGGCGTACTGGCCGCTGATGGTGGAGACGAGGCCGCGGTAGGCGGGTGGGACGTGCGAGACGACGCCGAGGTCCGGGGCCGTGGCCACGACCACCTGCGCGTTCGCCCGGCGCAGGGCGGACACGGCGTCGTGGATGAGGTTGGCGCCGAGGGCGGTGGGGAGGAACGACGTCAGGTCGTTGGCGCCGATGACGACGAGGGCCAGGTCGACTCCCTTCGCGACGGAGGTGCGGACCTGGGCGGCGAGGTCGGTGGACCTCGCGCCGGAGACCGCGTGGACGTGGAGGTCGACCCGGCGGCCGGTTGCGCGGAGCGCGGTGGCGAGGCGGTGGCCGAGGGTTTGGTCCTGGGTGGTGCAGCCGACGCCCGCGGCCAGGGAGTCGCCGAGGACGTGGAAGCGGAGAGGGCTTGAGTCCGATGTGGTCATCGGATTGTTCAACGTTCGGTGTGGCGGTGGGAGTTCCGGTGTTCGTCCTGAGCGGACAGTGACGGGATCGGGGGTGGGTGTCGCTCTGCCGGGTGGAATGTGGGGTGTTCCGGCGGGTATCCCGGGCTGGGAGCGGCGAAAGGTGGTGCGCTGCGACTCTTCGGGACTCTTCGGACGATCCGTGAGGAGGAGTCGTGGCCAAGTCCAACTTGCGGAAGACGCGGAAGCCGATCGAGTTCGGGAGGCTCCAGTGGGTGGCGTTGGTCGTGGGGTTGTTCCACCTGGGGACGGCGTTCCACCCGTTGTTCGCGTTCGACACCTCCGATCCGGTGTTGAGGGTTTGCACCGGGGTGTTGGGGGTGGTGATGGCTCGGAAGTGGGAGAACGCCCGGAGGTTCGGGGTGGCGTTGGTGGTGGGGTACGGGGGGTTGGTGTTGTCGCAGTTCGCTGCGCCGGAGGCGTTGGAGCCGGTGACGTTGGTCTATGCGCGGACGGCGTTGAGCGGGGTGGTGATCGTGGCGTTGTCGATGAGGGGGGCTGGGCCGGTGGGGAAGGGGTAGGGGCGGGCTCCGGGGGTGGGGCTGGTGCGGGCTCGGGTTCCGGCGGCGGTGTGATCGATTTGACTTGAGGCCCCTGGATTTGCCCCTTGATCGGGTAAGGAGGCAGTGCCCGAAAGCCCTGCCCGATCGACCACGCTCTAGGGCCCGGTCTGCCTGGCGGTTGGGCCGGGCGCTCGCCGTGATCAGCTTGGTGGAAGTCGTCCGTTTTCTGGGACGATGCTTGAGTGCGTCGACTTGATCACGTGGAGGAGTTGCTCGATTTCCTGCTCTCACGGCTTGACGAGGCAGGCTTCACGGGCCTCGTGGACCATGAACCTAGGCGCATGTACGCCACTTTCTGGCTGAGGGACGGTGGCCGTTCGGAGGAACGGGGGACGTGGTTCACGGGTTGCGCGACGTGCTCTCGTATCCCCTCCCGCGTCGTGGTCGACCCGGTGACCGGGGCCGAGCACGTGTTGTGGAGAGTGCTCGACATGAAGGCGTGGAGGGAGGTCGCGCCGCCGCACGAGGAGCGGCTCGGCCCTGCACCCCACAAGCTTGAGGCTTGGGGCAGTCTTCTCGGCCTCAACATCGAAGAATGGCCGTGTCGGCATGTCCGGCTGCTCACGCTGCCGTTCGCCGATGACCCCGACTTCCGGGAGTGGTGGAGGCCGCAGCACGCCGTCTTCGTTTCCGGGAAGCTGGTCCACCAAGACGGTGACCGTGAATGGCCCTGGTAGCGCGGAGGGTGTTGGTTCGGGTTGTCGGCTGCCGTGCCTCTGGGGCCTGCCCCTGGCTTCCAGTTCTGGCTCCCAGCTCTCTGACTTCACGGCCCCCCGGCCCTAGCCCTGAGCCCGTGGCTCCTGCCGCCGGACTCCCGCCCTCCAAGCCCCCGTTCCTGCTCCCCCACCACGCCCCGGTCTCCGGAATGCCGACCGCCTCGACGAAGGGCGAGACGGCGAATGCCGCCCCCGCGTGGGCGGGGACGGCATTCGCTGGTTGATCAGGTGCTCTTACAGTGCCGGGTAGGCGTTCTTCATGAGTTCCTGGAACTGTGCGGAGAACCACTGGCCGGACAGCGGGGCGTCCGGTAGTGCGCCGGACATGCTGTTGCCGTTTCGGGCGTTGCCGGTGTACGTCGGGTCGCACATGCGGTCGAAGCCCTTGCCCTCCTCGTTCGGGATCTCCTTGCTGGCGCCGTCGGACTCGCCCGGCGGCTTGACCCACACGTAGGCGTCGATGCCCGAGGCGGGAGCGGCCGTCGGACGTGCGCCTAGGCCCGCGCCCTTCTGGTTGCACCAGTTGCCGAGGTGGATGCGGCGGTCGATGCGACCACCGTCGACGTACGCGTCAGCGCTGGTCGTCGGGCCGGGGCCCGTCGGACGGGCGGTGCCGCCCCAGCCGTTGCGCGAGGTGTCGATCAGCATGCCGACGCCGGAGTCGAACCCGGCCGTCACGGCCTGCTGGCGGAACGCCTGGGCGTAGGACAGCTCGTCGACGTACCGGTTCCAGTCGATCCACTTGGCCTTCTCGCGGATCGGCGTGCCGCCGACGGAGTCGCTGATCTTGAAGTACGGCTCCGTGGTGGCGCCGTAGTTCGCGGTGTTGGCGATGAAGCCGTGCACGTTGGCCTTGGTGCTGCCGGAGGCGTTCGCGGCCTGGTACAGCAGCGCGGCGGTCGGGGCGAAGTTGTCGTCCCAGCCGAGCCAGCCGTGGTGGCCGATGTCGATGTAGTTGTAGACGTTCGACACCGCGCCGAGCTTCGCGAGCGCGTAGCCGACACCGGTCACGTAGTTGCCGTTGGCCTTCATCACGTCGCAGTTCGCGGTCGCGGTCGGGCGCGGGGTGACGTTGGTGATCAGGTTGGGCAGCGAGTCGATCTCGACGATCGTGACGATCCGCAGGTTCGCGTAGGCGGGCCGGGCGAGGATCGCCGCGATCGGGTCGATGTACTCGGTTTCGTAGCGCCCGATCTCTGTCGGCCCGAGCTCACCGTTGGAGGCGAGCGCGGAGCAGTCGCGGCCGGGCAGGTTGTAGATGACGAGCTGGATCGTCAGCGTCCCGCCCGCGGCCTGCCGCACGGCCTCGTCCAGGTGGCCGACCAGGCCCCTGGAGCTGGTCGTGCCGTTGATCGCGGCGATGCGGTCCAACCACACGGCGGTCGGCTGGTTGGAGATCCGGCTGCCGCCCGTCTCGGCCGCCGCCTTGGCGGACCAGTCCGGGTTCACGTAGACCTTGCTGCCCGCGTACGGGTTGTCCACCCGGTTCCCACCACCGGGGTTGCCCGGCGTGGTGGTGGTCGTCGTGGTCGTCGTGGTGGTGGTCGTGCCCGGCTGGCCGGTGCACGTGACGTTGTTCAGCGAGAACGACGTCGGCGACGCGTTGGTGCCGCTGTACGTGCCGTTGAAGCCGATGTCGACGGTCGCGCCCGAGCCGATGCTCCCGTTGTAGGACATGCTCGTGGCGGTCACGGCCGTCCCGGACTGGGTCCAGGTGGCGTTCCAGCCCTGGGACACCTTCTGGCTGCCGGGGAAGCCGAACTTCAACGTCCAGCCGCCGGTGATGGCGTCACCGACGTTGGTGATCTTGACGGACCCGGTGAACCCGCCACCACCCCAGTTCGAGGAGCTGTAGTCGACCTTGCAGCCAGGTGCTGCGGACGCTTGCGTGCTGGTCGCGACGCCGATCATGGCGACGAACGTGGCGATCGTCGCGCCGATGGCCGCGATGCGCGCACCTCGACGGGGTGGGCTGGGAAGCCCGCTTGCAGGGGAACTCATCTTCACGATCTCCTCACGACGCCTTTGTCAGGGATCTGGTGCGTGGGGCGGCTGTCCGGACGACCGCGTCTGGGAGCGCTCCCAGACAGGAGGGTAACGGCAGTGTTACGCGGTGTACAGACCGCATTTTCGGTCAGTGGTCTGGAGTCCTCTGTGGATGGTCAACTCGGATGAGGGGTAGCGAATGGTGCTATTCGTTGGCGAACAGCCCTTTTGGCCGCCGCCGATCGGCCGTCACCACCTCCGGAAGGAGTAGTGGTCGGTCGTCCGGATGGAGCTTGCCGGTGGCGGGTCGCGCCGATCAACTCTGGGAGCGCTCCCAGAGGAATTGGTGTCATCAGATGGGCCGAAGGCGCACTTCGCACGGTGATCGAGCCGTGCCGCGAACGGGTGAACAGGGTGCGCCGAAACCGCCGAACGCGGGACTCCCGACGCCGATCGCGCGGCACACTGGATCCCCGTACCCCTTCCGACCGGAGAGTGGCGACAGTGCCCAGCAGCGAGCCCGTCGACCTGCCGCCGTACCGCGCGGTGCTCGTCGTCGACACGAAGGACTTCGGCAGCAACGACGACGTCGTGCAGCAGGCCGTGGCCGAGTCGATCTACGAGATCGTGACCCGCGCGTTCAAGCGGGCCGATCTCGCGCACGTGGTGGAGACCCCGCTGTTCCCGCACCTCACCGGCGACGGCGTCGGCCTGGGGTTCGACACCCGCCACCTGCCCGCCGTGGTCAGCGGCTTCTTCGACGCCCTCCAGGACGAGTTGGCCGAGCGGGACTCGCGGATGCGCGCGTTCGGCCGCGGGGCGTCCCTGCGCATGCGGGCGAGCCTCAACGTCGGCCCGGTGTCGGACCCCGGTCCGGATGGCAGGTCGGCGGTGGTGGGCAGCACCGTCATCACCGCGCACCGACTGCTCGACTCCGCCCCCGTCCGCGCGGCGCTGAGCGGCTCGGACCCCGAGCAGACGTTCGTGTCCGCCGTGCTGTCCCACCGGGTGTTCGAGGATGTGCTGGTCAGCGGGTACGCGACGCTGCCGCCCTCACGCGTGGCGCCGGTGCGGGTGGCGGTCAAGGAGTTCACCGGCACCGTCTACCTGTACGTGCCCAACCCCAGCGGTGACCTGCTGCGCGATGGGTTCGGGTCCGACTACCGGGCCGAGGTGGGGGCCGTCGCACCCGATCCGGACCCTCAGCCGCGGGGCACCGTCACGAACAACACGTTCTCGGGCACCAGCCAGGCGCCGGTGTTCCAGATCGGCCACCTGCACGGCGGCGTGCGCCACGGCCAGTCCTAGACGACGACCGGTCGCGGCCGGTTGAACGCGAGCGAGACGAGCAGCGCGAGGACGCTGAACCCGGCGATCACGGCTGCCATCGGCAGCGCCGTGCCGGGGCCGCCGAGCCCCACCAGCGGGGTGGCCAGACCACCGCCGATGACGAACTGGAGCACGCCCAGCAGCGCGCTGGCGGACCCGGCCGACCGGGCTTGGTCCGCCAGCGCGAGCGACGTGGCGTTCGGCATCACCAGGCCGATGGCGGAGACGAGGAAGAACAGCGGCACCAGCAGGCCGATCAGGCCGAGGCCGAGGAACACCGCGGCCAGGACGGAGAGGCCGGACACGGCGGCGAGCAGGAGACCGGAGTGCAGCAGGGCGTGCTCGCTGAACCTGCCCACCAGCCTCCGGTTGACGAAGCCCGCGAGGATGATGCCGACGCCGTTGAGGCCGAACACCAGGCTGAACTGCTGCGGGCTCAGGCCGTAGACGCCCTGGAGGGCGAACGAGGAGCCGGAGATGTAGGCGAACATCGCCGCGAACATCAGGCCGGACGCGAGGGCGTAGCCGACGAACGAGCGCTGGGTGACCAGGCGGACGTACGTGCGGACCACGGCTCCGGGCCGTGCGGGGGTGCGCAGGTCGGCGGGCAGCGACTCCGGCAGCAGCAGCACGACGACGGTCAGCAGCACGGAACCGATCACGGCGAGGGTGACGAACACGCCGCGCCAGGACGTGAACGTCAGCAGTTGGGCGCCGATGACCGGTGCCAGCACCGGGGCCACGCCGTTGACCAGCATGAGGGTGGAGAAGAACCGGGCCATCTCCACGCCGGAGTACCGGTCGCGCACGACCGCCCTGGCGATCACCAGACCGGCGGCGGCGCCGACGGCCTGGACGGCGCGGGCCGCGATGAGCACACCGCTCGTGGGGCTGATCGCGCACAGCACGGAGCCGACGACGTAGAGCGCGAGGCCGATGAGCAGCGGACGGCGCCTGCCCAGGGAGTCCGACAGCGGGCCGACGACCAGTTGACCGAGTGCCAGGCCGATGATGAACGAGGTCAGCGTGAGCTGGACCGTCGCGTCCGCGGCGTGCAGGTCCCCGGCCATCTGCGGCATGGCGGGCAGGTACATGTCGATCGACAGCGGCCCGAACGCGGTGAGCCCGCCGAGCACGAGCGCCAGCCTCAGCACCGTCGGCGCGACCAGGGGGCGTTCGGCCGTGGTGCTCATCGTTCTCCCGCGCTAGGAATGGTGGTCCACAAGGCACAATTCCAGTTCGCGGGTGGATTGTTTCCACTTGTGAGTCGAAACACCACGCCGGCGCACGGGGAAACGCCGTTCGCGCGCCGAGTGCGCCACCATCCCTTGTGGACGGATCTTGGTCAGGAACGAACCCGTCCGCGAAGTCTTCGCCGAGCACGACGAGCGATGGACCTTGGTCCGACAACTCCTGAACGACGACAAGACCGCGATCACCGACCGCGTCGCTGGACTCCTCGTCCTGCTCCGCGCACAACGGGCCGTGCGGATCACGGAACTGACCACCAAGCACGTGACCTTCACCAACGACGGAGTTGAACTCCTTCTCGCCGACACGCCGGTCGCCCTGCCTTCGGAGGTCGGAGACCTGGTCCTGAACCTGCTCGCCGACCGGCAGACGGCAGTCCCAACTGCCCCTGACTTCGGAGTATGGCTCTATCCGGCAACACGACTCGGCCGGCAGCTTGCCCCACGCGACCTGCTGGGACGACCTCGTACCCACGGCATCTCGCCCACCTTGGGGCGAAACACCGCACTCGTGCGGATGGCGTTGGAGATGCCCGCCGCCGCAATCGCGAAGATGCTCGGGATCAGCCTTGACCGTGCCACCCGCTGGACAGACGACGCTGGCAACACCCGACCGGGCTACGCCGCAGAGCTCGCACGGATCGGTGGCATCGTGGATCCGTCGCGCTGTCGGGCACGGACTCAGCCGGACGGCGTGATCGAGGACCACTCGCCGAACCACTGCTCGGCACCGAACGCCTCGAACCTCTCCACCTCGGTGAACCCCAACTTCGCCGCGAGGCGCATCGCGCGGTCGTTGGCAGCCTGGGTGCAGAGCACCACCGGCTCGCCGGGAAGCGCGTCGGCGTACCAGCCGAGCGCCGCCGCGCACGCCTCGGCGGCGTACCCGCGTCCCCACGCCTCCGGCAGGAACAGGTAGCCGAGCCATGCCTCCCCGGCATCCGGACGGATAGAACTCGGAAACTCCGCGTGGCGCCGATCGAACGTGATCATGCCGATCATCGCTCCGTCGAGATCGACCACGAAGAAGCCAGGGCGCCGGCCGGGTACCTCAGGCACCGTGCGCTCAAGCTCGTCACGCGGTTGAGCACCACCGATGTAGGTCCCCACCTCCGGAGAGGCGAACAACTCGATGAGCGCCGCACGATCCCGGGCCTCGGACTCGCGGAGCACGAGCCGCTCGGTCCTGATCGGGGCAGGTGGCCAGGCAACAGGTCCAAGCTCAGTCACGTCGGGCAACCTATCGCCCGCCCGCCGGGCAGAAGCTTCAGACGCCCCACAGCGGAAGCGGTTTCAGACCCGTCGGCCTGATCTGGGCATCGGTGTCCGTGCACCGCTCGAACCTGCCCACCCCCGTGCGCACCGTGGTTCTGCGGACCGTGGGGGCGAAGCTGTCCAAGGCCAACCACGTGCCCTTGCACGCCGCCCCGTGAGGCCGGGCGCAGCAGAGTTGATCTGACCGTTCGGAGGCTGTCCCGCTCCCGGTGACGTGGTTGTCTTGGGAGCGGACTTCCCCGTGTGGAAAGGAAAACCATGACCTGGTCGCGTTTCCTCGTGGTGCTCGCCGCGGTGCTCGGGATGCTCGGCACGATCGCGGCCCCGGCCTCCGCCGTCCTCCCGTCACCCGTCGCGGTCGCGAGCGATCCGACCCCGGAGGAGCAGGACAGCCTCCGCCTGGTGGCGGGCGTGATCTGGACGCCGGAACTCGCGGCGGGCTGGAACATGAACAGCGACGTCGCCGACGTGATCTCCACGGCGACCGGCGAGATCCTCCGGTGCTCCGAGCGCTTCGCCCTCGTCCCGCGGCCGCCGGGCTTCATCCCCGGTCTCCTGTACCTGGTCATGTACGCGCGCAACCTCTACGACTACTTCCTGGTGGTCAGGGACAACCGCACCTACCGCGCGTGCGTCGTGACGGCCGCGGCGAACTACCGCACGGCGATCGAGCTGGCGTCCATGGGAATTTGACGCGAACCGGGTGGTGCCGGCGTCACGGCGCCACCCGGACCGCTGCCGGCGGCTACCGTGGAGCGGTCCCCTCACCGTGGAGGAAAGCCCATGACGGCAACGGAGATCTGGCTCGTCGGCGGCTACCAGACCGACTTCGCCCGCAACCTGACCCGCGAGGGGCTGGACGTCGCCGACCTCGCGGCCGAGGCGGTGCGCGAGACCCTGGCGGCGGCCCACCTCACTCCGGCGCACGTCGGCGTGGTCCACGTCGGCAACGCGTTCGGCCAGCTGTTCACCGGCCAGGGCCACTTCGGCGCGCTGCCCGCGACCGTCGAGCCGGACCTGTGGGGAGTGCCCGCGTCCCGGCACGAGGGCGCGTGCGCCTCCGGTTCGCTGGCCGCGCTCGCGGCGATGGCCGACCTGGAGTCCGGGCGCTACGACTGCGCGCTGGTGCTCGGCGTCGAGGTGGAGAAGACCGTGCCCGGTGACGTCGGCGCCCGCTACATGGGCGCGGCGGCCTGGGTGGGCCACGAGGGGCAGGACGCGAAGTACCTGTGGCCGCACATGTTCAGCGCGCTGGCCGACGAGTACGACCGGCGCTACGGGTTGGACGGCGAGCACCTGCTGGCCATCGCGGAGCTGAACACCCGCAACGCGCGGGCGAACCCGTTGGCGCAGACCAGGGAGTGGGCGTTCACCGACCGGAGCTTCAGCGCCGACGACGAGGTGAACCCGCTCGTCGAGGGCAGGCTGCGCAAGGCCGACTGCGGCCCGATGACCGACGGCGCGGCGGGAGTCGTGCTGGTGACCGGCCGGTTCCTGGCCGACCACCCCGAGATCGCCGCCCGGCCGCGCGCCCGGATCCTCGGCTGGGGCCACCACACGGTCGGGCTGTCGCTGGAGGCGAAGTTCGCCCGCAGCACCGGGGAACCCCTGGTGTTGCCCCACGTCCGGGCCACGATCCTGGACGCGTTCGACCGCGCGAGCATCGGCGGCGTGGACGACCTGGACCTCGTCGAGACGCACGACTGCTTCACCATGAGCGAGTACATGGCGATCGACCACTTCGGCATCACC
>DATMCA010001389.1:0-4855 GCA_035559015.1 Umezawaea sp.
GCGGTCCGTGCCACGGTGGCGCGGACCGCTCTCGTCGTGCCCTCAGACGAGGCCGCTGCCGATGCCGGTCATCGCCCTGACCTCCATCTCCGCCTGCTTCACCGGGTCCGCCTTGGTGCGGCTGAACAGGGTGCCCAGCCAGCCGCAGACGAACGACAGCGGGATGGAGACGATGCCGGGGTTGCCCAGGGGGAACCAGTGGAAGTCGACCCCCGGGAAGATCGAGTTCGGCGCGCCCGACATGGCGGGCGAGAAGATGATCAGCACCAGGCACGACGTCAGGCCGCCGTAGATGCTCCACAGGGTGCCCGACGTGTTGAAGCGCCTCCAGAACAGCGAGAAGACGATCGTCGGCAGGTTCGCCGAGGCCGCGAGCGCCAGGGCCAGCGCCACCAGGAAGGCGACGTTCTGGCCGCTGGCCGCGATGCCGCCGACGATGGCCAGCAGCCCGACGGCGATGGCGGTCAGCCGGGCGACCTTGACCTCCGAGCGGGGATCGGCCGTGCCGCGTTTGATGACGTTGGCGTAGACGTCGTGGGCGAACGACGCCGACGCGGTGAGGGTCAGGCCCGCCACCACGGCGAGGATGGTCGCGAAGGCGACCGCCGCGACGATGCCGAGCAGGACCGCGCCCCCCACCTCGAACGCGAGCAGCGGCGCCGCGGAGTTCTCGCCGCCGGGCGCGGACGCGATCGTCTCCGAGCCGACCAGCGCGAGCGCGCCGAAGCCGATGACGAGCGTGCACAGGTAGAAGGTGGCCATGAGCAGGGTGGCCCAGACGACCGAGCGGCGGGCCTCGCGGGCGTTCGGCACGGTGTAGAAGCGCATCAGCACGTGCGGGAGGCTGGTGACGCCGAGGACCAGGGCCAGCGCCAGTGAGACGAAGTCGAGCTTCGACAGCTCGCTGCCGCCGTAGAGGGCGCCGGGGTCCAGCACGCGTGCGCCCAGCGGGGTGTTGCGGGAACCGGTCTCCATGATCGCCGAGAGGCTGAAGCCGAACTTGCCGAGCAGGAAGATGGTCATGAAGCTGACGCACAGCAGCAGGAGCACGGCCTTGATGATCTGCACCCACGTGGTGCCCTTCATGCCGCCCACCAGCACGTAGAGCACCATCACCACACCCACCACGGCGATGACGACGCCCTGGCCGACCCGGTCGTGGACGTTGAGCAGCAGGGCCATCAGCGCACCCGCGCCCGCCATCTGCGCGATCATGTAGAACAGCGAGATCACCAGGGTCGCGTTCGCCGCCGCCGCGCGGACCGGGCGTTGCCGCATCCGGAACGCGAGGACGTCACCGAGCGTGAACCGGCCGGTGTTGCGCAGGCGCTCCGCGATCAGCATGAGGCCCATGAGCCAGGCGACCACCCAGCCCACGGAGTAGAGGAAGCCGTCGTAGCCGTGGACCGCGATGCCGCCGGAGATGCCCAGGAACGACGCCGCGGACAGGAAGTCGCCGGACAGCGCGATCCCGTTCTGCGGGCCGGTGAAGCTGCTGCCCGCCGCGTAGTAGTCCGCCGCCGTCGTGTTGCGCGTGCTCGCGCGGTACACGACGTAGAGGGTGATCAGGACGAACACGGCGAACACGCTGATGTTGATCGCCACGTTGCCGCCCGTGGCCGGTCCGTCCACCCGCACCGCTACTCCTCGACGATTCCGACGAGACCGCGGACAGCGCTGACCTGCGGGTCCAGCCTGCGCTTCGCGTAGCGCGCGTAGGACAGGGTCAGGGCGACCGTGGTGACGAACTGCAACAGGCCGAGCAGGATGCCGACGTTGACCACGCCCACCACCCGCGTGCTCATGAAATCGTGCGCGTACGCCGACGCGATCACGTACGTGAGGTACCACGCGAGGAAGGTAGCGGTCATCGGGAAGATGAATACGAGAGCCCGCCGGCGCAGTGCCTTGAATTCCTGGCTCTGCTGGATGGCAACGAAGTCGGGATTGCCTTCGTCATCCACCAACAACGGCTTCGCGGGTTCGTCGAATGTGGCGAACCCACGACCGCGATTAGGTGTCTGCCGCGAATCAAGGGGGCGCGGCACGGCTTTCGTCATCGTGGTCCTCCACGGGGATTCCGGCGGGAGCGGTCGACGCGACGACCGGGAGCCGGCGGCGCACAGCGTAGCCGGGCGAGCCGTGGAGTCAACCGGATGGCCCAGGTACGTTGCCCGATTGTCCACATCCGTACCGGTCGGTCTGCTTCCTCGTTACTCCATTCGGTGACAATCATGCGCGTTGGTCGTTGTCGGGGGCCGGACCCTCGCCTACCATCGTCCGACGACATCGCCGCCGCGAATCACGACCCGCTACGAATCACAACATCGATTTCGAACGGCTAACCGCGCCCAACCCGCGCGGTGATCGCCCGACTACCGACCTTGGGGTCTATCCGGTGACTGTGCAGAACCGTGTTCGATGGCGGTGGGCCACCGTGGTGGACTGGCGCAATTGGCGACTCCCGGTCAAGGTCGCGGCGGTGCTGCTGGTTCCCGTCGCCGTCGCGGTCGGCACGGGTGTGCTCCAGATCCGCGGTTACGTCGTGCGCGCCGACTCCTACGCCGCCATCGGCAAACTGGTCACGCTGCGTTCCGCGCTCACCCCCTTGATCGCCGCCGTCCAGGACGAGCGGGCCTACCAGTCGGGCCGCGTCGACGGCGTGCCACCCGAGCGGAACGCCTACCACGAGCGCGGAGCCGTCACGACCCGCGCGTTCGAGGTCGTGCGGGGCCTCGCCGAGGACCCCGGCACCCCGGTCGGCGACGTGGCCTCCGCGCGGTTCGCCGAGGTCACCACCCAGGTCAACGGACTGCCGCAGCTGCGGCAGTCGATCGACGCCGGTTCGGACGTGTCGGTCTCGGTGGTCGCGTACACGACCGTCCTGCGCTCGATGCTCGACTTCGACCAGGCGCTGATCAACGAGTTCGGCGACCCCGCCCTGGCGAGCACCGGCGGCGCGCTGCACAACCTCCAGATGGCGGGCGAGCAGCTGTCGCTCCAGCACGCGGTGCTCCTCACCGCGGTGAGCCGCGGCCGCGTCCTCGACTCCGAGGTCACCGCGCTGGGCCAGTCGCAGCTCCGCTACCTGGACCGGATCAGCGACTTCGCCGCCCTCGCGACGCCGGAGCAGCGGGACCTGCGGACGCAGACCGTGACCGGCCGCGACGTCCTGGCCCGCGACCGGATGGTGCGGGACGCCCTCACGACCGTCGCCACCGCGGAGGAGCCGGACCCGCCGTCGCTCGCGTCGAAGGTCGTGGTGGGCGAATGGGAGTCCGCCTCCCACAACACCGACGTGCTGGTGAACAAGGTGCTGGTCAGCCTGGAGGGGGAGCTGGCGGACACCGTCGCGACCCTCCAGGACGAGACGAGCGACCAGGCCGGGCTCATCTCGATGGTGCTGCTGGCGTCGCTGCTGGCCGCCGTCGGCGTCGGCGTCGTCTTCGGCAACAACATGATCCGCTCGCTGCTGACCCTGCGGCGCACCGCGCTGCACGTCGCCCAGCACCAGTTGCCGGAACTGGTCGCCGACCTCCGCGAGGAGGGCGAGAGCGAGGTCGTCATCGAACCGGTGGCCGTGCACACGACCGAGGAGTTCGGCCAGCTCGCCCGCGCGTTCGACGCCGTGCACCAGCAGGCCGTCGGCTCGGCCGTCGAACAGGCCCGGCTGCGCGGCGGCCTGCGCAACACCTTCGTCAACCTGTCGCGCCGCAGCCAGGGCCTGGTCGAGCGGCAGCTGCGGCTGATGGAGGAGCTGGAGCGCAAGGAGGAGAACCCGCAGCAGCTCGCGAACCTCTTCAAGCTCGACCACCTCGCGACCCGGATGCGGCGCAACAACGAGAACCTGATGGTCCTGTCCGGCACGGACGTGACCCGGCGGTTCAGCAAGCCGATCCCGCTCGCCGACGTGCTGCGCGCGGCGGCGTCGGAGATCGAGCACTACCAGCGGGTCGTCGTGCAGACCACGCCGCAGGTCGAGGTCGTCGGCTACGCCGCCAGCGACCTCGTGCGGCTCATCGCGGAACTGCTGGACAACGCCACCGCGTTCTCGCCGCCGCGCAGCCACGTCGTGATCGTCGGCCGACCGCGTAACGGCGGCGGCGTCGTGATCGACGTGATCGACGAAGGCGTCGGCATGGCACCCCCGGAGTTGGAGGCGGCGAACGTGCGGCTGAGCTCCGTGGACACCGACGAACTCCCCGCCACCCGGCAGATGGGGCACTTCGTCATCGCCAGGCTGGCCGCGCGGCACCAGGTCGAGGTGACGCTGGTCGACCAGGGCCCGCACCGCGACGGGCTGCGCGCGGTCGTGGGCGTGCCACCGGAACTGATCCGCAAGCCCACCGTCGCTCCGCCCACCCTGGTCGACACCCTGCCGCCGCCGGTCGCCCGCCGTGCCCAGGCCGTGCAGTCCGCCCGACCGGGGCCGGGTGTCACCAACGGCGTCGCACCCGCGGCGGCGCCCGTGTCGACGCCGGCGAACGACACCGAGTGGTCCTCGTTCCGCGGCAGGGCCGTCGACGAGCCGGACCCGGCCGCGGCCACCCGTGCCGTCTGGTTCAAGGGCAAGCTGCCGACCGGCGAGGCGCCGCGGCACCGGCTCGACGACCCGGCCGGTCCCACCGCTCCCCGGACGAACGGTGTCAAGCCCGAGCCGACACCTGAACCGGAATCCGATGTCGACTTGCCGAAGCGCAGGCCCAGGGGCAACCTCGTCGCAGGACGCCCCGGATCCGAGGGCGTCGCACCCGTACGGCGGGATCCCAACGCGACACGCGGCTTCCTCTCGAACTACCAGACCGGAATCCGGCAAGGTGTGCGAGATTCCGGCGATCACCGTCCCGCACAGGAG
>DATMCA010001390.1:0-4333 GCA_035559015.1 Umezawaea sp.
AGGCCTTGTACTGGACCCAGCGGACGGATGACTGGTTCACGGATCGGCGTTCGACTTCCGGGACGCCAACGCCGAGCAGTCGGTCGTCACGGCCTACGCCAACCTCTGACCCCGTGGGCCGGCCCCCGAGACCGGCCCACGGAGTTCGAAGAGGATCAGCGCAGGGTGTAGCCGAGGATGCCCTCGATGATCTGGCCCTCGCAGTTGGGGTCGCTGGAGTCCATGTGGTCACCGCTGCCGAGCACTATGCAGCGGCGGATCGGGCCGCTGGTGTCCGTGGCGCTGTCGAGGAAGTACGCGATCACGCCCACCCCGACCTGGCCTTCGCACCCCGCGTCTGGCGAGGTGAAGTAGTCGGAGCCGACGCGGCACTGGTAGAGCGGGTGGGTGCCCGCGATCTGCGTCGAGTACGCGCGGCCGAGGCTGCCCTCGCGGGTGTAGCCGCCGGGGGCGCCGGTGGCCGAGGTCAGGTGGTCGCGGCCGTTGTAGTAGCGCGAGACGTCCACTGTGGACGGGCCACTGGGACCGGAACCCAGGTACAGCAGGCGGTTCGGTGAGCCGGGGCCGGGGTCGGTGATGCGGTCCGGCGTCGAGTCCGCGATCAGCGCGCTCTGCACGGCCGCGGGGGCGTCACCGGGGTGGGTGGCCAGGTAGGCCGCCGCGACACCGGCCACGTGCGGGGTGGCCATCGACGTGCCGCTGATCGTGTTGGTGGCGCTGTCGCTGCCGATCCACGCCGACGTGATGTTCACGCCCGGCGCGAACAGGTCGGTGCAGGTGCCGTAGTTCGAGAACGACGCCCGCCGGTCGGTGGTGTCGGACGCGTTGACCGTGATCGCCTCGGCGACCAGCGCGGGGCTGAACCCGCAGGCGTTGGCGTTGGAGTTGCCCGACGCGATGGCGTAGGTGACGCCGCTGGAGATGGAGGCGCGGACGGCGGCCTCCAGCGGCACGGTGGCGGCGGAGGCGGTGCCGCCGAGGCTCATGTTCGCGACGGCGGGCTTCACGGCGTTGCCGGTGACCCAGTCGACGCCGGTGATCACCTGGGCGAACGTGCCGGAACCCGTGCAGTTCAACACCTTCACGGCGACCAGTTGCACGGACTTCGCTACCCCGTACTCGGCGCCGCCGACGGTGCCCGCGACGTGCGTGCCGTGGCCGTTGCAGTCGGTGTTGTTCGTGTCGACCGCGTTGAAACCCCAGGTCGCCCGCCCGCCGAACGTGCTGTGCGTCGTGCGGATGCCCGTGTCGATGATGTACGCGTGCACGTTCGCCGCGGTCGTCGGGTAGGTGAAGTTCGCGTCCAGCGGCAGGTCGCGCTGGTCGATCCGGTCCAGGCCCCACGACGGCGGGTTCGGCTGCGTGTCGACCGCGCGCACCTCGGCGTCCTGGCTGACCGACGCGACCGCCGGGTCGGCGGCGAGCCTGCGCGCGTTCGCGGCGCTCGTGCTGATGGCGAACCCGCGCAGCGCGTGCCGCCACGTCACCTGGACCGTGCCGCCGTACCGCTTGGCGAGCCCGTCCGCGGTCTGGCGGGTCGCGGACTTCGCGGTGTCGGTGTCCTTGAGCACCACCACGTACCGGTCCGGCACGGCGGTCGCGCCGACCGCCTCGCCGACCACGCCCTCCGGGGCGGCGGAAGCGGTGCCAGCGGTGACGACGGACAGGGCGAGGACGGCGGCGCCGAGAACGGCTAATCGCCGGTGGGCAGGGGATGACGTCATGTGAATTCCTCCTGGGGGGCGGACGAATCTGCACGGGTCTTCGGTGGCGGCGGCTCCAGAGCGTGGCAGGGGATTCGTGGACTTCACCAGCGGCCAGTCGGATCAGCCGTTGCCGCGACGGGACGCCCCGCCGGGCGCGCACGGCGGGAAACCCCTAACCAGGCCGGGTGGAGCGGACGTCGATCCCAGCGGTGCGGGAAGCCGAACCCTTCGCCGGTAGTGTCGATCTTCGCCAACGAGGGGGTTCCGAAGGATGACGCCAACAGACGAAACGACGATCCGCCAGGTGTTGGAACGGGCGTGTCCCGAGGTGCGCGTCGAAGCGCTGCGCCCGCTGGACGCGGGGTACTCGAGCGACCAGTGGATCGCCGACACGGACCAGGGCGCGCTGCTGGTCAAGGTGCCGGTGCGGAACCGGGACCCCGAGCACTCCCGGCGGATGGTCGCCACCGCGCGGTTGGCCGCCGAGCACGGCATCCCCGTGGTGCGGTACCGGCGGCTGGTGGAGCACGACCCGGCCGTGGGCGGACCCGTGCTCGTCCAGGAGTTCCAGGAGGGCGACGCGGCGGGGGACGTGTGGGAGTCGCTCGACGAGGAGCGGCGGAAGGTGCTGTGCCGGGACCTCGGTGACGTCGTCGGACGGGTGCACGGCATCAAGGGGTCGACGTTCGGCGACACCGGGGCGGCGACGTTGCGGGAGTCGGTCGAGGCGGAGGTGGGGTCACTGCTCGGCCGGACGGCCGCGTTCGGCGACGGCGGAGCCGTGAGGACCGCGATCTCGGCGGCGGTGGCCCGGCTGGACGCCTCGGCGAGCGTTCCGGCGCTGGTGCACGGCGACCTGTGGCTGCCGAACTTCCTGGTGCGCGACGGGCGGATCACCTGCGTCCTGGACTTCGAGCACGCGGTGCACGCCGACCGGTTCCGCGACTTCGGCAAGCTCGACGAGCACATCTTCGACGCGTTCCCGGCGGGCCGGGGCGTCTTCCTGGAGTCCTACGCCGCCGCGTGCCCCGTTCCGGACGACTGGGAGCGGCGGGTCGACCTCGCGCACGTGCTGCACGCGCTGTCCACGCACGTCTACTTCCTGCGCTGGTCCCCGGAGTGGGCGCCGCAGTACGCCCGGCAGGTCGAGGCGTGGGTCGCGCGCTAGCTCGACGGCCGTGAGCGGGACGCGCGCCACATGGTGTGCTCCCGGCTCACGGCCTCCTCCGAATCGGCGACCTCGGCCGACCACGACGCCTCGTCCTCGACGTGGTCGAGGCGGGTGCGGGCGATGGTCAGCTCCGCCGCCGCGAACGAGTAGGCGCGGGCGAGGGTGGAGAACTGCTTGAGGTTCATCCACGCCGTCCCGGCCGCGATGACCGCGGCGACGACGCCCGCGAGGTCCAGGTTCACGTACCCGAACGCCTTCGCCAGCGCGGCGCCGATGCCCAGCAGTTCGATGACGACCAGCGCTACCCGGTACTGGCCGGCGCGCCTGCCGTTGAACGCGGCCTTGCCCGAGTACCACCTCTGCTGGTCGGCGATCCGGGACTCCAGGTAGACCGCCTTGCGGTTGGCCAGGTCGCTCGCCCGGATCGCCGCCATCCGCTCGGTGATCACCGGTCGGTCCGAGGGCGCAATGGCCGTCGTCGGGGCGTCGTCGAGCAGTCGTGTCACCTGGTCGACGAACCGCTGTTCGACCGCGGCCTCGTCGGCGCCCTTCGGGAACGGGACGGCGCCGACGCTGTAGCGCCAGGCGAGGCTCTTGGCCGACTCGGCCAGCGCCCGGCCGTCGTACCAGCGGTCCTCGGGCCTGCTGGAGTTCACCGTCGCTTCGAGCAGGAGGATGGCGATCAGGGCGGTCGCCGTGCCGATCGCGGCGACGTCGATCCCGCTCGCGCCGACCTTCCAGGAGAAGATGCCCGTGGCCGCGGCGATCACCGCGAGGACGAGGCTGAGCTTCACGGTGCGCCCGTACTGCTTCTGCCCCAGCAGCGACGTCCTGTCCGCCGAGTCGAACAACCCCGGCAGGTGGACGTCTTCCAGGCCTTCGACCGGTGTGGCCATTCGCGCGCCTTCCTGGATGGACATCGCTGCGGACTAGCTCGGGATCCTAACGGGCGGGATCTTGACCGGGGTGGGCGTTCCACCGCCACACCAGGGGCGGACGGCCGCCCTTCGGCAGGGCGGCGGCGTGCTGGGCGGTGCGTTCGAGGCCGGGGACGCGGTCCATCGTGCGGCCGAGGTTGGCCGGGTACGGCCGGTCGCCGGTGAGGGATTCGGTGACGTCCAGCGCTTGCGCGGTGGTGAACTCCGGCCCCAGCAGGCCGGCGGTGAACGCCGTGTCGCGCCACAGCCTGTCGGCCAGCAGGGGGCGGCAGTCGGCGACGATGCGGTCGTGGTCGAACGCCAGGGGCGGCACGGCGTCCAGCGGCGCCCACGTGGGGCCGCCGTCGTCCAGGCGGGCGGGGTCCACCGTCGCCCACAGGGCGATCGACAGCGTCGGGCCGCGCGGGTCGCGGGACGGCTCGTCGAACATGGCGAGCTGGCCCGTCGCGGTCACGGCCTCGGCGGGCACGCCCAGCTTGCCGGTGACGGCGCGCCTGGTGGCGTCGCGCAAGCGTTCG
>DATMCA010001391.1:0-5454 GCA_035559015.1 Umezawaea sp.
GGCACCCCCGCGCCCGCTCACCGCCGGGACCGCGCAGGCGGATCCGCTCGACCCGGCCGGGGGTCGTGGCGACGGCGACCTGGCCGCGGATGCGCCGCACCTGCGCCGCGTCCTCGTCCAGCCCCATCACGTCCGCCTCGATCTGCAACGGCTGCACGCTCATCGGCAGCACCCGCCCGCGAACGCCGAGGAGCTTGCACGCCTCGTCCAGCACGGCGACCGGGTCGCCCAACTGCTCCAACAACCCGGCGAGCACCAAATTCCCGACGGCGTGGCCCGCCAGTGCCCCGGTGCCGCCGAAGCGGTGCCCGAACAGGCTGGTCCAGAGCCGGCTCGCCTCGTCCGTGCCCGCCAGGGCGGCCATGGCCTTGCGCAGGTCACCGGGCGGCAGCAGGCCGAGTTCACGGCGCAACCGACCCGACGACCCGCCGTCGTCCGCCACGGTGACCACCGCGGTCACGTCATCGGTGAGCAGGCGAAGCGCGGTGAGCGTCGCGTGGAGGCCGTGGCCTCCACCCAACGCCACCGCCCTGAGATCCCCGAAGCCACTCCGCTCGATGATCGGCTCCGCCGATGGGTGGGTCACTCGCGACCCAGATCCCGGTGGACGACCTTCACGGCCATGCCGTCCTCGGTGGCCAGCCGAGAGGCCAGCTCCTCCGAGATCGCGACGCTGCGGTGCTTGCCGCCCGTGCAGCCGACGGCCAGCGTCAGGTACCGCTTGCCCTCGCGCCGGTAGCCGGCGCCGATCAGCCGCAGCAGTTCGTGGTAGCGGTCGAGGAACTCCTCGGCCCCCTCCTGGCTGAGCACGTAGTTGCGCACCTCGCCGTCCAGGCCGGTCTGCTCGCGCAGCTCCGGGATCCAGAACGGGTTCGGCAGGAACCGGACGTCCATGACGAGGTCCGAGTCCATCGGCAGGCCGTACTTGTAGCCGAACGACAGCACCGTCACGCGGGTGCGGGTCGCCGACTCGGTGCCGAACGTGTCCTCGATCTTGGCGCGCAGCTGGTGGATGGACAGCGCCGAGGTGTCCAGCACCAGGTCCGCTTCCTCGCGCAGTGGCGTCAGCAGGATCCGCTCGGACTCGATGCCGTCCGCGAGCCGCCCGTCCCCCTGCATCGGGTGGCCTCGCCGGACCGCCTCGAACCGGCGGATCAGCACGTCGTCGGTCGCCTCCAGGAACAGCACCTTCGGCTTGTAGCCGCGGGCGTCGAGGTCCTTGATGATGGCGGCCAGGTCCTCGGTGAACGCGCGGCTGCGCACGTCCATCACGACCGCGACCCTGGTGATCGCGCCGCGCGCCTGAGCGCCCAGCTCGACCATGGTCGCGATCAGCTCGGGCGGCAGGTTGTCGACCACGAACCAGCCGAGGTCCTCCAAGCACTTCGCGGCCGTGCTGCGCCCTGCCCCCGACAGGCCGGTCACGACCGCGACTTCGATGCCGGACTTCTCGCCGGCCGGTGCGTTCACGATTTCTCCCCTTCGGTGCCTGCCGCGCCGCTCCCCGTCGTCAGGGACGCGTGCACGGCTTCCGCGGTGCGCCTGCCCACGCCGGGCACACCGCTGATCTCGTCGATGCTCGCCTCGCGGAGCTTTTTGAGCGAGCCGAAGTGCTTGAGGAGCGCGGCCTTGCGGGTCTGCCCGAGACCGGGCACCTCGTCCAGCTCGGACGTCGTCATCCGCTTGGACCGCTTCTGCCGGTGGTACGCGATGGCGAACCGGTGCGCCTCGTCGCGCACCCGTTGCAGCAGGTAGAGGGCTTCGCTGGCGCGGGGCAGGACCACCGGGTCGGGTTCGCCCGGCACCCACACCTCCTCCAGCCGCTTGGCCAGGCCGACCACGGCCACGTCGGTGATGCCCAGCTCGGCCAGCACGTCCGCGGCGGCCTGCGCCTGCGGGCCCGCGCCGTCGACCACCAGCAGGTTCGGCGCGTAGGAGAACCGGCGGGGCTTGCCCGTCTCGGGGTCGATGCCGGGCACCTGGCCGGGGACGTCGTTGGCCGTCTCCCTCAGGTACGCCTGGAACCGCCGCCGCACGACCTCCGCGATCGAGGCCACGTCGCCCTCGTCGGCGGCCTCGCGGATCGCGAAGCGCCGGTACTCGGACTTGCGCGCCAGCCCGTCCTCGAACACCACGAGGGAGGCGACGACGTCCGTGCCCTGGACGTGGCTGATGTCCGTGCACTCGATGCGCAGCGGAGCCGTGTCGAGGCCCAGCAGCTCCTGGAGCTCCTGGAGCGCCGCCGACCGGGCCGTCAGGTCGCCCGCGCGCTTGAGCTTGTGCAGCTGGAACTGCTCCACGGCGTTGCGCGCGACCGTCTCCATCAGCGCCCGCTTGTCGCCCCGCTGCGGGACCCTGATCTGCACCTTGCTGCCGCGCAGGTCGCTGAGCCAGCGCTCCAGCACCTCGGAGTCCGCGGGCAGCTCCGGCACGAGCACCTCCCGCGGGACGGCCATGGCGACCACGCCGGTCGACTCGGCGCCCTCGACCTGCTCGCCGTAGAACTGGGTGACGAACTGGTCGACCAGGCCGACGACGTCGACCTCCTCGACCTTGTCCACGACCCACCCGCGCTGGCCGCGGACCCGGCCGCCGCGCACGTGGAAGACCTGGACGGAGGCCTCCAGCTCGTCCTGCGCGAACGCCACGACGTCCGCGTCCGTGCCGTCGCCGAGCACCACGGCCTGCTTCTCCAGCGCCCGGCGCAGCGCGCCGAGGTCGTCGCGCAGGCGGGCGGCGCGCTCGAACTCCAACTCCTCCGAGGCGGCCAGCATCTCCTTCTCCACGCGGCGCACCATCGCGTCGGTCTTGCCCGCGAGGAAGTCGCAGAAGTCGTCCACGATGTCGCGGTGCTCGTCCGCGCTGACCCGGCCGACGCACGGGGCGGAGCACTTGTCGATGTACCCCAGCAGGCAGGGGCGGCCCATCTGGTTGTGCCGCTTGAAGACGCCCGCCGAGCAGGTGCGCGCGGGGAACACCCGCAGCAGCAGGTCCAGCGTCTCGCGGATCGCCCACGCGTGCGCGTACGGGCCGAAGTAGCGGACGCCCTTGCGGCGGGGGCCGCGGTAGACGTGGAGGCGGGGGTACTGCTCGTTCAGGGTGACCGCGAGGACCGGGTAGGACTTGTCGTCCCGGTACCGGACGTTGAACCTCGGGTCGAACTCCTTGATCCAGTTGTACTCCAGCTGGAGGGCCTCGACCTCGGTGCTGACGATCGTCCACTCGACACTGGCGGCCGTGGTCACCATCTGGCGGGTGCGGTCGTGCAGGCCGGCGAGGTCGGCGAAGTACGAGTTCAGCCGGGAGCGGAGGCTTTTTGCCTTGCCCACGTACACCACACGGCCGCCGGCGTCGCGGAACTTGTAGACGCCGGGAGCTTCCGGGATGGTGCCGGGCGAGGGGCGATAGGTCGACGGGTCGGCCACGGGACAAGCCTACGTGCGGCCACCGACAGTTCTGCGCGTGGCCGACCCATCCGCGCCCTCAGGCCATGACCACCTGGTCGCCGGCGACCTTCACCGGCACTTCGGTCAGGCCCTTCGTCGCGGGCCCCTTCTTGAGGGACCCGTCGGTGGCGCCGAACTGGCTGCCGTGGTTCGGGCAGGTGATGACCCCGCTCTTGGGCGGGCTGACCGTGGTGCCCGCGTGCGGGCAGGCCGCGCCGAACGCCTTGACGACGTCACCGGTCCGGGTGATCACCAGCGGCTTGCCGCCGGACTCGACGATCAGGCCGCCACCGTCCGGCACGTCCGCGAGCGCCGCCAGGCCGGCCGCGCCCGCGCTGCCGGTGCTGCCACCGGTGCCGGTGTTGCTGCCGCCGGTGGTCGGCCCGGAGCCGGTGCTCGGGTTGGTGGTCGTCGTGCTGCACGCGGCGAGACCACCGGGCACGACCATCGCGACCGCGAGCCCGCACAGCATGGAGCGGCGGGAAGTCAGTGGACCTGCGTTCTCGGCTAGGGAAGTCAAACCGATCCTCCGCGTAGTGGTGGGTGGTGGTTCGGGCTACACCCGACAATTACGCGTTTGGTCGATCAAGGGTTCAGCGGTTCGGCATATTCAGCAGCTCTTCAGGCGAGGACGACGTCCGTCGAGGTGACCTCCACGGCGATCTCGGTCAGCCCCCTGGGGGCTGGACCAGTGAGGACGGCGCCGGTGGCCGGGTCGAACCCGCTCTTGTGCGTCGGGCAGGTGATCTCACCGGCCGTGGGCGGGTCGACCGTCGTCCCCTGGTGCGGGCAGGCCGGGTTGAACGCCTTCACCACGCCGTCCTCGGGCCGGGTGAGCAGGAGCTGACCGCCGCCGGGGGTGTCGACGAGCACCCCGCCGCCGACCGGGACGTCGGCGAGGGCCGCGAGGCGGTCGCCCGACTTGGCGGTGCCGGGACCGGGGGTCTTCTTGCCGGTGGAGGAGGCGCAGCCGGTCACGGAGAGGGCGGCCAGTCCGCACAGGAGGGTTCGGCGGTTCACCCGGCCCAGTCTGCCGGGACCGGGTAACGCCGATCCGGCCGGCCGCGACTGGACCGGTGCGAACACGGGGTGAGGTGGTCTACATCGACGACTCGACGACGTCCAACGCCGTGCACGGTCGCGCCGACACCGTCTTCCAGACGGGCAGCATCGACTCGGTGTCGGTCACCTCCCACCCGGCCAGGCCTGGTTGGTGGCTCGGCGCGGCCCTCGTCACGACCAGGGCCGCCGCGGCGGCCCTGGTCGTGACCGCCGTCGAGGGCGGCACCGACGTCACGGGCCGGGCCGTCCCGGCGGTCCTCTTCCCCACCGAGGTGCCGACCGAGCGGGCGAAGTCCCCGGAGGAGTCGATCCACGTCGACTCGGTGCGGTACGTGGCCGTGCCGAGGGTCGGGTCGACCTTCGCCTTCCCCGACGGGGTGGACGTGTCGGGCCAGGTCGACGAGCTGTCCGACCTGGCCACCTCCGAACTGGACGACTACCGCTCGCGCGCCAGGGAGCTGGGCGGCGTCGCGCCGCACGACGTGGCCGTGCAGATCTCGCTGCGCGGTGTGTCGCGGGAGACCGCGGTGATCACCGACATGCGCGCGCTCGCGACCTGCGGCGAACCGCTCACCGGAACCCTGCTCTACTCGCCGCCCGCGGGTGAGGACATCGCGCCGCAGATCGGGTTCGACCTCGACCGGCCGTCGGCGCCGGCGCAGTCCTACCAGTCGGGCGACCTGTCCGGGAGCTACTTCCTCGACCGGACGGTGTCCGTCGAACCGGGTGAGACCCAGGTGCTCGTGGTCCACGGCTTGACGGCGAAGCGGCACTGCGAGTTCAGGATCGAGATGACCGTCAACGCGGGGGTGGGCGTGACGGGCGTCGAGCAGGTCGTCGACGACGGCGGGAAGCCGTTCGAGGTGACCGCGCTCGACGACTTCCCCGCGTACGGGCGCGTGTACGCGGGCGGGGTGGTCTCACCCTCCCAGGACGGCAGGTTCGT
>DATMCA010001392.1:0-2681 GCA_035559015.1 Umezawaea sp.
CGGCAGGAGGCTTGGTTCTCCTTGGCGTGCAGCAGGTCCAAGCGGGTCAGCGGGACCAGGTCCTGCGTGTCGAGTGCCCATCGCGAAGCGGTGTCCAGTGCACGGGGGGCGATTCCGCGACCCCGAACCGTGGCCGCGGTCCAGTAGCCGACCTCGGCCACGCCAGCGGTCGCGACCTTCACCACCACGTGACCGATGGGCAGGTCTTCGTGGTCACCGGCCACCACGGCGAAGCTGAACCGCGTGCCGGACGCCCAGCCGGCGGCCTGTGCGGCCAGCCACCGCCGAGCGTCGGCCTCGTCGGCCAACGACGTGGTCAGCCACCTGCGCATCACCGGGTCGCGATGCGCCGCGAGCAGTGCGGGCAGGTCGTCCGACCGCCACGGGCGCAGCCGCAGGGCGACCGCCGACCCGATCGTCGGCACGGACAGCGCGACCGGCCCCTCGGAGGGCGTCAAAGGTCCGACTGGTCGGCGTAGTTGCCGGTGGCGATGTCCCACGAGAGGCAGTCCCAGTAGTTGTTCGAGATCATCGCCGGCGCGTCCCACTCCGCGATGACCCGCTGCATCTCGTCCTTGGCGTCCTCCCAGCCCGCCGGGTCACCGCCGACGATCGCGGGCGTCAGACCGGCGACCAGGCGCAGCGAACGGGAGTACAGCGCGAGCGACGAGTTCACGAACATCCGCGACCGCCGGTCGTCGTCGACCCACACGGCACCGGTGCCCGGATCGAGGCGGAATTCGCCGCCCCACGCGTCCGTGCCGAAGCCGAAGCGCAGGGCACCATCGCGGAAGGTCAGGTCCGGGCCGAGCAGGAACAGGTCGTACTCGTCGAGTCGCAGCGACTCCGGCAGGTCGGCCGCGGCCAGCCGCTCCCGCAGCTCCGGCGACAACGACCCCCACCCGTCGAGCCTCTCCAGCGAGGACATGGCGGCCAACCTATCGCGCGCCACCGACCGGTTGACCGGCCACGTCCGCGAAGCGCTGATCACTGGCGGACGCCACCGGCGTCCGCGACGCCGTGCCGGTGCAGCACCTCGTGGAACCTGCCCTCCTCGTGGGCTCCCACCAGGTCGGACGCGATGTCCCGCAGCTTGCGGTTGGCGGTCTGCGACGCCTTGCGCAGCAACTCGTAACCGCCGTCGGTGTCGCAGGAGAAGTGGCGCATCAGCAGACCCTGGGCCAGGCCGATGGTGTGGCGGGTGCCGAGCGCGGTGGTCAGGTGTTCCACCATCTTCCTGCTGCGGTGCAGCACCTCGATGTTGTCGAGGGCCACCCCGGCGTGCAGGGCGATCAACAGGATCACGTCGTAGGAGTGGTCGTTGAACCGGCGCGGTTCGCGGGACAGCAGCGTCACCGCGGCGGCCGGGACGTGTTCGGCGGGCAGGGGGAGCACGAGGCAGCTGCGGTGGCCGTACTCCGCCAGCCGGGCGGAGAACAGCGGCCAGCGCGGGTCGTCGGCCGTGTCCCCCAGGCGGCGGGGCTCGCGGTAGCGGAGCACCTCGTGGATCGGGTTCTCGTCGGTCTCGAACGTAAGCGGCGCGTGCCCCGTGGTGACCGGGACCTCGAAGCCGTCGTCGGTGCCGACCGCCAGGAAGGCCAGGTCGCAGCCCGCGACGGTCCGGACCAGGTGGTCGGTGAACCGGCGCGCGACCGCCTCGTGGTCCTCGTCCTCGACCAACCGCGCCATCTCGGCCAACTCGGAGGCCAACTTCGAGACGGAGACGTCCGGGTGGCTGGTCATGCGTGCACTCCTCGGCGGTGGTGGCGCGGCGGGCGGCAGAGCGGAACCGGGATGCTGCGCTGCTGAACATCCACCTGCCGCCCAAGCTAGCGCATGCCGTTCCGGCTTCGCGGAGGCAGCGTGGTGCGAGCCCGTGGCAGCACCAGGGCTCGCACCACGCCGTTCAACCAGTACCAGACCGCGGCGCGGGCGCTGGCTGTTCAACGCGAGCGCGGTGGCTGGCAGGCCACGTGCAGGCCCTACCGCGTCCGAAACGAGGACCCGGCACTACTAGCTACCCACGTCGACGCCGGGTCAAGCCCGATGTGCCGAACCCGGAGGCGGACGACCCCTCAGCGACGGGTCGCGATGGCCAGGAGGTCGCGGGCCGGTCCGCGCAGCGCCTGGCCATCGCGGCCACACGGCGTGCAGCCGCCTGCCGAGGTCGAGGTCGGCGATCGGGACGCGCACGAGCGCGCCCGTCGCCAGTTCGTCGGCCACGGCGTAGCCGCTGAGCACGGCGGGGCCGATGCCGCCCATCACGGCCGACTTGATCGCGGTGGGGGAGGAGACCTCCAGCAGCGGCGGTGCGACGGTGCCGCCGTCCTGCTCGCGGACGGCGGCCTCCAGGGCTTCGCGGGCGCCCGAACCGGGCAGGCAGCTGACCAGCGGTGTGGTCGCCAGGTCCGCCGCGCGGGTTTGGCGGCGGCGGGTGGCCCACGGGTGGTTCGGGGCCACCACCAGCACCAGTTCGTCACGGGCGACCTCGCACGCCCGCAAACCCGGTGGCACCACGGGGCCTTCGAGGAAGCCGATCTCCGCCGCGCCCGCCAGGACGCGGCCGGCGATGTCCTCGGAACCGCCGGAGCTGAGGGCGGCCGAGGTGTTCGGGTCGACCTCGCGCAGGGCGATCAGCCACCGGGGGAGCAGGTACTCGGCGACCGTCCCGGCGGCCGCGA
>DATMCA010001393.1:0-2386 GCA_035559015.1 Umezawaea sp.
GCGCGCGCAGGGACCAGGACAGGACGGCGGGCAGGCTGGCGGCGGGGTCTGTGTCGTGGTCGAGCATCTCCAGGCCCAGTTCGCGCAGCTCGGTGGCGATCTCGGCCAGTGGGATGGCGGGGCGGGTGGCGGCGTTGCGGGCGGTAATCGACAGAGCTAGCGGGTAGCCCTCGCACAGTTCGGCCAGTTCGTTGACGATGTCGGGTTCCGCGGCGACGCGGTCGGTGCCGATGCGTGCGGCCAGCAGGACGCGGGCTTCCTGCCTTGTGAGCACGTCCAGTTGCAGATGGTGGGCACCATGCCGATCGATCAGCGAGGCGAGTCTGGTGCGGCCGGTGATCAGCACGGTGCAGGTCGGGCTGCCCGGCAGCAGCGGGATGACCTGTTCGGTGGTGGCGGCATTGTCCAGCACGACCAGCATCCGCCGCTTGGCGACCAGACTGCGGTACAGAGCGGCTTGGGCGTCCAGGTCAGTCGGGATCCGGTCGGGATCGACGCCTAGGGCGTCGAGGAATCCGCGTACCGCCACCGCCGGGGCCATCGGCTCCTGCGTGGGGCTGAACCCGTGCAGGTCTACGAACAGTTGCCCGTCAGGAAACCGCTCGGCGTGCTGGTGTGCCCACGCCAACGCGAGCCAGGTCTTGCCGATGCCGCCTGCTCCGCCGATCGCCGAGATCATCACCATGGCGTCGGCTGGTGTCGCCGATAGTGCCTGGTCCAGGCGGTCCAGTTCGATACCGCGGCCGGTGAACCACCGTGGTGGCGCGGGTAACTGGCGGGGTAACGGCTGCTCCACCTTCGCGGTTGTCCCACTGCTGATAGCTGCCGAGCACGGGGTGAGGGCTGGGTCGGTGTCGAGGATGCGCTGGTGCAGGTCCTGTAGTGCGGTGCCTGGTTCGGTGCCCAGTTGCTCGATCAGCCGTGTACGGAGTTGCCGGTAGTGGGCCAGCGCGTCGGTGGTGCGTCCGGCACGGTGCAAGGCGAGCATGAACTGGGCGGCGACGCGCTCGTCCAAGACCTCCTGCTCCGCCAGCGTGAACAGTTCGGGCAGCACCTGAGTGTGCCTACCGCAGCGCAACGCGACATCGACGCGGTCGAGCCGGGCGGCAGTGTGTTCCCGCTCGAGGCCAGCGCGCACGTCCGCCAGCCAGGGGGTGTCGAGGCCAGCGAACGGCTCGCCTCGCCACAACGCCAGCGCCTCGTCGAACAACCTGATCGCCTGCTCGTCGTCCGCTGTGCGGGCATGAGCGACCAAGTGGCGGAAGCGGTGCACGTCGACGATGTCCTGGTCCGCCGACAGCACGTAACCGGCCGGGCGCCGCTCGATCGCGAGTCCTGCCGCAGCCAGCGAGGTGCGCAGCCGGGACAGGTAGGTGCGCAGCACCGGCCGTCCCCGACGAGGCGGGTGGCCCGACCACGCCCGCTCCAGCAACTGATCGGCGGTGACGGTCCGGTTGACGTCCATCACCAGCACCGCGAGCACACACTGCTGCCGGGCGTGCCCGATCTCGATCCGCCGGTCCCCGGTCCACGCCTCAACATCCCCCAGGACTCGGAGCTCCACCACCACGGTCACCCTTCGGCTGCTGCGAAGCGCTGCTGAGCAGGGGATTCCACGATCACGATGCGCTTGTTCAACGACGAACACCCATCCTTGTCATCGCAACGGTCCGGCTGAGGGCAGAGGAACCAGGGCGGGTCGTCGCGCTTCGTCCGAGGGTATTGCCTCATGAAGCGCCAGGTGTCGGGAACATGCATTTGCGCTTTATGGGTCCATTTGCAACAGATCCGGTCATTGCGGCGGTAATTCTTGTCGAATTGGAATCGCACATCGGATTCGCTCAAGGGGATGGCGGGCTCCGCCGCAGGAAACCGGTCACATCGGAGGGGAAAACACATGTTCGCAACACTGAAGAGAGCGGGCCTCGCCTTGATGTTGGCAGCCGCGGCCACGCTCACCGGCGCGACGGCAGCCCAGGCGGCGCCCGCGGCGGCGGAAGCCGCCTGCACGAGCTTCACCTACGTGGCCGTGAGCGGCTATCCGGGCTGGTACCTGCACGTGCCGTCCTTGGGCCCGGACTCGGGGAACTACAACTGCGTCGTCGTCCGGGGGCACAACGGCTACCCCGTGTTGGTGCTGCAGGAGAGCCTGGTGGTCTGCTACGGCTTGTACGTCGGCCCGAATGGCCCGGACGGCGACTTCGGGGGCAGTACCGAGTCCGCGGTGAAGACGGTCCAGTCGTTGCACGGCCTGTCCGCGGACGGCCGGTTCGGCCCCAAGACCAGTGCGGTCTTTTGGTTCCAGGCCTATGACCACAACAACGGCGGCTCCCACACCCGGAGGTGCTTCCGGCGGTGATCCACCGGCGCGTTGCGGTCGTGACAC
>DATMCA010001394.1:0-2602 GCA_035559015.1 Umezawaea sp.
CCGGACGTGTAGATGATCAGCGCGGGGGTCTCGGGGTCGAGCGCCCGCACCTCGACCGGCGGACCGGACGGCAGCGTCCCGTCCAGCACCAGGTCGGGCGAGCTGTCCGACATGATGTGCGACAGCTCGCGCTCGCCGATCTTCGGGTTGATCGGCACCACGGGCACCCCGGCGAGCAGCGCGCCGACGATCGCCACGACCGTCTCGACGGTCGAGTGCGCCCACACCGCGACCCGCGACACCCCGGCCAGCCCACCCGCGACCGACCGGGCCTCCTCGGCCAGTTCCCGGTAGGTCAGCGCCCGGCCGGGGAAGTCGAGCGCGATCTCATCTGACGGCGAGGCGAGCGCGGGGATCAACATCTGCTGAACGATGCCGGCCCCCGAGCCCGCCGTGCATCACAAGTGTGGTTCGAGCCACGCCAGGAGGTGCGCCTTCGGCTTCGCCCCCACGGCCTGGGCCACCAGTTGGCCGTCCTGGTACAGGTGCAGCGTCGGCGCGGCCATCACCGACAGGTCCCGCGCGGTCCGCGGGTTCGCGTCGATGTCGAGCTTGGCCACGGTCAGCGCGCCACCCCGCTCCTCGGCGATCTGCTCCAGCACCGGCTCGATCATCCGGCACGGCCCGCACCACACGGCGCTGAACTCGACCAGCACCGTTCCGGCGCTCACCGCGTCGGCGAACGTCTCATCGGTCAACGTCCGCAAAGTCGTCGTCTGCAAGCTCACTCCCACCACTCGTCGCACACACGGGCGTGGAGAAGGGCACCTCGGCCAGCGCCAGCTGGTCCCGCAGCCGGTCGCGCACCGCCGTCATCCGGTCGATCAGGTCGTCGACCTCGGCGAGCTTCCGCCGGTAGACCGCGACCGACGCCGGGCACGAGTCGCCCGTCGGGTGACCGGTCCGCAGGCACTCCACGAACGGCCTGGTCTCCTCCAGGGCGAACCCGATGCCGGTCAACGACCGGATCTCGGTGACCAGCCGCAGGTCGGCCAGGTCGTAGGACCGGTAGCCCTTGGCGTCCCGCCGAGCGGGCAGCAGGCCCTGCGCCTCGTAGTAGCGCAGCGCCCTGGTCGTCGTCCCGGCCAACTCGGCCAGTTCCCCGATGCGCATCCCGACCCCGTTCCTGCTCGGCCCCGGCGAGCGGCCCTTCGTCCTCCACCGAGCGATGCTCCACCTTGACGCCGACGTCAAGGCAAGGCCGATTGGCGAACACCCGTACCCTTGACAACCGTGCTCGTCCTCGCCATCGATACCGCCACACCCGCGGTCACCGCCGGGGTGGTCGACCTGACGGCTGATTCGCCGCCGCGACTGCTCGCCGAGCGGGTGACGCTCAACGCGAAGGCCCACGGCGAACTGCTCACACCGCACCTCCAAGCCGCCCTCGCCGAGGCGGGGAAGACGTTCGCCGACGTCGACGCGATCGTCGTCGGCGCTGGCCCCGGCCCGTTCACCGGCCTGCGGGTCGGCCTGGTCACGGCCGCCGCGCTGAGCCAGGCGCTCGACCGCCCGGTGTACCCCGTGCCGACCCCGGACGCCGTCGCGCTGGCCGCGGGCACGGGTGAGCCGCTGCTCGTCGCGACCGACGCGCGCCGCAAGGAGGTCTACTGGGCCGTCTACGACGCCACCGGTCGCCGGACCGAGGGGCCCGGCGTCGACCGGCCCGCGGACCTGGCCGAGCGCGGCCTCGACGTGCGAGCGGCCGTGGGGGAGGGCGCTGTGCTGTACGCGGACGTCCTCGGCTTCCCGGTCGTCGAACCGCACCACCCGACGCCGCTGTCCCTGGTCCGGGCCGCTGCCGCCGAGCTGCTGTCCGGCGCCGAGCCCGGCCCGTTGACCCCGCTCTACCTGCGCAGGCCCGACGCCGTCGAACCCGTCGGCCGCAAGAAGGTGACACGGGCATGAGCCGCGCCAGTCTGGTGACGATCTCGCCGCTGCGCCGCGAGGACGTGCCGCGCTGCGTGCAGATCGAGCACGAGCTGTTCCCCGGCGACGACCCGTGGAGCGCGACCTCGTTCCTCTCCGAGATGGCGATGGGCAACCACTACCTCGGCGCGTACCTGGCCGACGGCGCGCTCGTCGGCTACGGCGGGCTGGCCATCACCGGCCGCACCCCGGACTTCGAGGCGAGCGTCCACACCCTCGCCGTCGACCTCGGCCACCAGCACCTCGGCATCGGCAAGCGCCTGCTCCGCACCCTCCTGGAGCGCGCGGACGAGGTGCAGGCCCCGGTGTTCCTGGAGGTCCGCACGGACAACGTGCCCGCCATCAGCCTCTACGTCGCGCACGGCTTCGAGAAGATCGGCCTGCGCCGCCGCTACTACATGCCATCCGGTGCCGACGCCTACACGATGGCGCGACCCGCTGTTGTGAGGGACAACCCGTGACCGACAGGCTCATCCTCGGCATCGAGAGCTCGTGCGACGAGACCGGTGTCGGCATCGTCCGCCTAGGCCCGGACGGCTCCGTGGAACTGCTGTCGGACGAGGTCGCCTCCAGCGTCGAGCAGCACGCCAGGTTCGGCGGCGTCGTGCCCGAGGTCGCCAGCCGCGCCCACCTGGAGGCCATGGTCCCGACCATGCGCCGCTCGCTGGAGATC
>DATMCA010001395.1:0-3800 GCA_035559015.1 Umezawaea sp.
TCCAGGCGTTGCAGCAGGTAGCCGACCTCCAGGTTGGCGTAGCGGTCGGTCCCGTGCTTGACCTCTCCTCGTTTGCCGAACAACGCGTCGGCCTCGTCGAACAGCAGCACCGCGTGGCTGTCCTCCGCCTGCTGGAAGACGGCCTCCATGTTCTTCTCGGTCTCCCCGACCCACTTCGACACCACCTGCGCCAGGTCGACCTTGAGCAGTTCCAGGCCCAGCATTCCGGTGATCACCTCGGCCGACATCGTCTTGCCGGTCCCCGGCTCGCCGGTGAACAGGGCCTTCACGCCGCCGTGCGCCGTGCGCCTCGCGAAGCCCCACGCCTCCGCGATCCGCGGCCACGCCCGCGCGGCCGACGCGATCTCGGTGATCTGGCGGGTCTGGGCGTCGGGCAGCACCAGGTCCTCGCGGGTGCGGCGCGGGATCACCGACCGCACGGCGCTGCTGTGGCGGCCACGGGTCACGGTGGCGATGGCGGGGTCGACGTGGGCGGCCGTCCGGTCGTTCCCGGCCAGGCGCGCGTCGACGTCGGCGACCGCGGCCACGGCGCGGAGTTCACCGCCGGTCATCCGGTAGCGGGCGGCGTAGTCGGCGACGGCGTCCCGGTCCAGCATCGGGAACGCGGCCTGCCACATGGCCTTGCGGGCCGGGAAGTCCGGCGCGGGGATCGTCAGCTCGGCGTAGGTGCGCGCGGCGAGCAGCCGGGGCGGGCGCCACGGCGTGACGCCGGTCAGGCACACCGGCACCCTCGACATCAGCAGCGCCTCCTCCGGGCGGACGGGGTCGTCCGCGGTGATCCACAGGACCGCGCCCAGGGCGGCGGCCGTGCGGAAGTCCGCCGCGGGGTCGGAGGTCGTGCGGCGCAGCGGTCGGCCCGCCGCCGACGCCAGCGCCCGCGCGGCGTCGACCTGGCTGTCCGGCGGACAGCCCCACAGGCCGACGAGGTCCACGTCGCCGTCGCCCAGGGCCCGGCCGAGGCGGACGAGGCGGTCGGACGTCAGGTCCGCCGGCCCCGGTCCTCCCACCTCACCCGGATCGTGGCCCAGCAGGCCGACGTCACCGCCCCAGCCCATCACGAACTCGAACACGCCCTCCCCCAGCACCAGCTCCTGGGCTTCGCCGCGGACCAGGCCGGTGCGGCGCAGCGTCCCGGCCTCGCCCAGTTCCCGGCGCAGGGCGAGGCGCGACGACGGCGTCCGGGCGCCCACGGTCACCAGCAGCTCGACGCTGGGCGCGCGGCGGTTGAGGTTGTCCACGACGTACGCGTAGATCCGCCCGTACGCCGCGTCCAACTCCGGGGCGGCGACCAGCAGCAGCGCGTCCTGCTCCGAACGGCTCAGGCCGAACCGGGTGCCGAGCGCGTCCAGCGGGAGCGTCACGCCGCGCGCGGCGGCCAAGCGGCGCAGGTGCTGCTCCGGCTCCGAGTCCACGACGGGCGGCTCCACGGGTTCCGTCATCGCCTCGGTGAACGCGTCCACCCGGCCCAGCAGCGCGTCGACCTGCTCGTCGGTGACGCAGAACGGGGTCAGGTCGGGGCGGGTGAGCGCCGCGGCCTCCCGCATCTGCCGGTCGACGGCCACCCGCAGCGCCTGGTGCAGGTCCGCCAACCGGAGGCGGAGGTGTTCGACCGCCAGACCACCCACGTCAGCCCCCGGAGAAGGTCAGGGTCCGGCCGCCGAGCCAGACCACGTCGTGGACGTCCGCGAGAGCGCCGTGGTTCAGCAGGTCGGCGTGCCTGCGCCCCAGCGGCAGCCGGACGTGCACCGCCCCGGCGGCGTACCGGACCGTCGCCTCCAGGTCGGCGAACCTCGTCAGCGCCGCCACGGGGTCGGTGGTCTCGCCGTCGCCCCACAGCGTCCAGGCGATC
The DNA here is from genome assembly GCA_035559015.1 of Umezawaea sp. Lineage (GTDB taxonomy): Bacteria > Actinomycetota > Actinomycetes > Mycobacteriales > Pseudonocardiaceae > Umezawaea. The sequence goes on from DATMCA010001395.1 coordinate 1,871, forward strand.
ACGCCCAGGCCGAGGGACGCGGCCAGCGCCGCCGTGTGGTCCAGCGCGTCCCCGTCCGCCCTGAGCACGGCGCGGCGGTCGGTGAACAGCTCCCGCACCAGCTCGGCGGCGCGGGCGGCGTGACCGGGGAACGCGGCGGCGAGCCGCGGGTCGGTGTCGCCGGCCGTCCACAGTGGACTGCGCCACGGCAGCCGGGTCACCGGGTCGCCGCGCAGGGGTCGGACGTCGGTCACGAACCCCACGCCCGCCGCCGCCAGGTCCCGCAGGCAGGAGGTGGGCAGCGCGCTGTCGCGGACCGCCACCGGCGGCCGGCCGCACGCCGCCCAGTGCGGCAGCAGGCCGTCGACGTCCGGCGCCCAGGCGATCGGGAACACGCCCCGCGCGTCGACCAGCAGCAGGCCGCCGTCCACCCCGGTGACGACGAGCGGGTCGGCGAGGTCGTGGCCGCGGCACACCGACAGCGCGAGCACGCCGTCGAGCAGCGGCAGCGCCTGCCGCACGCGCCGGGCGAACGCGTCCAGGTCCGGCACCTCGTCGAGCCCGGCGAACGCGGCCGCGGCGGCATGGTCCGCGCCGCTCCGGCGCCACCCGCGGTCCGGTGTGCCGAGCACCTTGTACGCCAACGCGGCCGCGAACAGCGGTGCCTCGCCGAGCAGGCCGGTCCCGGCCAGCACGGGACCGAGCGCGCCGAGGTAACCGGTGCGCGCCAACGGACCCACGAGCAGGAACGGGAGCGCGGCGCACACCCGCGTCTCCCCCACCGCGACCGGATCGGACCCGACCGGCGCGGTCGTGGTGGTCGACGTACGCGCACCGGCGCTCGGCGCTTCCGCACCGGCCGCCGGGTCCGAAGCCTCCTCGGGCACCGCGGCGGCGGGCAGCGATCCCACGAGCCGCAGGAGACCGGCGTGGTCCTCGGGAGGCGACGTGGGCGACCACCGCCGGGCCAGCTCGGCCACGACGACGCGGACGACCGTCCCGTACTCCGCCACCGGCGCGTGGCCGATCATCGCGGTCACGTAGGTGGCCAGCGCGGTGTCGGGGAGCAGCGCCAGCAGTGCCGCCAGTTCGCCGCGTTCGGCGAGTTCCGCGAACAGCGCCACCGGCGTGGCGACGTCGGCCTCCACGGGCACCCGCGCCACGGCGGGCTCGTCCCCCAGGCCGGGAGCTTCGACGGGCACCGGTTCGACTCCGACATCGAGGCCCGCGTCAAGGCCCGCGTCGAAGCCGGCGCCGACGAGCGCGGCCACGTCGAACACCGCCCCGCCGCTCGACCGTCCCAATCGGACGGTGAGGCGCACGGGCTCGGTGATCTCCAGGTCGGGGCCGTCGGCGGCGAGGTGGTCGGCGAACCGGTCGGCGAGCAGGTCCGGCAGAGCGTCCACGACCTGCCGCACCAGGCCCCGTGGGTCCGGACCCCAGCTCCACCCACCGCGCCGGACCACGCGCACCACGCAGCGGTGCACGGTGATCCCGACGTCGGTGGGGGTGCTCACTGCCTCGTCACCGACTCCAGCCTGCCCGCCCAGCCCGCCACCAGCACCAGCACGCCGTGCGGCCCGCCGTCGACGGTCACCGGGAGGGTCACGGACCTGCCCCCCTGCTCGATCGCGCCGGCCAGCACCCGCGTCTCCTGCCCCTCGGAGACCAGTGCCAGCACGGTCGTGGTCCCGGTCGTGTTCGCGACCGGCACGGTGATGACGAGCCCGTCGGCGTCGAACCTGAGCTGGGTGAACCACGGCGCTAGCCGCACCAGCGCCGGTTTCGGCACCACGGCCGAGTTCGCCCCCACGACCTGCTCCACCCCGAACGCCAGCGGGTCGGCGAACGCGCCGGGCTCGTCGTCGGCGGCGAGGGCCAGGAGTTGCCTGTCCCGCAACGACAGGACCGCGGTCTCCCCTCCGCCGAGCGCGACCCGCAGCGGCAGCGC
>DATMCA010001396.1:0-3182 GCA_035559015.1 Umezawaea sp.
TGGGTCGCGAGCGCCCGTCCGGCAGCATTTGCGACTCTCTCGCCGTCAACGGAGGCGGCAAGTATCTACCAAATTATCTTCGACGTGTCCTAGCGGTGTCCTAAGACACCTAGTTACCCGCAAGCACGTCCGAGACACAGCAGTACGAAAACGGATTGCAGGGAGGAATCGTCAAGACCTGTGGATCGGGTGCGTTGGGGCGTGGCCGGTTTATGGCAGTAGTTGGTGGGCGAGTTGTTCGGCGTTGAGTTGGTGGATGGCGTTGTCGATGGCGTCGGGGTCGGTGAGGTCGATGCCTCTCTCGGTGAGGGCGGCGGCGACTTTTTTGGCGGGGCCCCAGGCGGTTTCGTTGTCGAAGGCGTCCTCGAAGACGGGTAGGTAGGTGTCGACCGCGTCGAGGACCGGGCCGATCCACTCGGGGCTTGTGTCGCGTTGGGTGAGGGCGAAGCGCAGCCACCGGCGCAGCACGGCGGGCAGGGCGGCGCGCTGGTCGGCGTCGAGGATCGCCTTGCGGGGTAGCCAGTCGGTGAGCAGCACCATGACCTCGCCGGGGCTCCAGCACAAGGGTCCCGCGCCGATATAGCCTTCGCCGTAGTCCAGCAGCAACTCGGCCAGCGACCGGCTCACCTGGTCGTCGCGCCCGCTGTCGGTGGCGAAGTCCTGGATCAGTTGGCGGCGTTGCAGTTCGGGCAGCTCGGCGTGGTCGGGCCAGTCGGGTAGGTGGTCGCGGCAACGGGACCAGGCCAGCGCGCGGGTGTCGAGGAAGTCCTCGTCGTCGTTGCGGGGCCAGGTCATGTCGGTGACGCGCAACGCGTGCGCGAGGTCGCCGAGCACGTCGGTGACCGGGGCCTGCCGCATCGGCATCGGTACATCGGTGGGCTCGCACAGCTCGTCCCACCCGGTTGCGACGCCGGGTTCCAGGACGACGAGCTTGTCGATCATCAGCCCGCCGACCTGGCAGAGCTGGGCCAACAGCGTGTGCGGGTGGGGTCCGTCGTAGTCGATGAGCAGGACCCGTTCGCTGTCGTACACATCGACCGCCCGCCACGCCGCCGCCGGGGTCCAGCCGGCGCCGGTGTGCCAGCCCGGCACCGGCTGGGTCTGGGCCAGCATCGCCACGGTTTCGGCCAGCATCGACATGTCGGCGGCGGGCGCGACCCGCGCCAGCGCGGCGACCGCGCCCAGCGCGCGCGGCGACGGCGTGGTGCATGCTCGCCCGCTCACCTGCAGGCACAGCTGATGCTCGGGCTCACGATCGGTCAACGCCGCGGTCGACCACGCCCGGCCGAGCCAGCCGCTGGCCCACATCTCGACGGTGAGCACATCGTCGAGCTCGACAATGTCGCGGGCTTCACCGAGCAATAGATCCGCCGGGTGCAGCGGGCGAGGTGAACGCCGGGCGGGTCGGCTCTTGGCGCCCTTGCGGCGGCCACGGCTCTTGGGCATGTCCGCAGTCCATCACACGCACCGACCTGCGCCGCACCCGACGCGCCCGTAGCGCCACCCGGGATTCAGGCGACTTCGGTTTCGCCCGATTCGGCTGGTGCGGCCGCGGTGATATCGACGGGGCGCTCAAGCAGTTTGCCCTTGTGGAAGACCGCGCCGTTGCGCACCAGCGCCACCAGGTGCGGCGCGTTCACCACGCGCCAGCGGGCCTGGGCGGCCTCGATCAGCTTGTAGGCCATGGCGACACCGGCGGCGCGGGAACCGGGGCCCTTAGTGACCCTGGTCCGCAAGCGCACGGTGGCGAAGGTTGACTCGATCGGGTTCGTCGTTCTCAGGTGTATCCAGTGCTCGGCCGGATACCGGTAAAACTCCAACAACACCTCGGCGTCGTCGACAATCTTCGCGACCGCTTTGGGATACTTCGCGCCGTAGTCGATCTCGAACGCCTTGATCGCGACCTGCGCCCGGTCGATGTCTTCGGCGTTGAAGATCTCCCGCATCGCCGCGAGCGCGCCCGGATGCGCCGACTTCGGCAGCGCGGCAAGAACATTCGCCTGCTTGTGCCACCAACAGCGCTGCTCACGGGTATCCGGGAACACCTCGCGCAGCGCCTTCCAGAATCCCAGCGCACCATCTCCCACGGCCAGCACCGGGGCCCGCATGCCACGGCGCCGGCAGCCGCGCAGCAGATCGGCCCACGATTCGGTCGACTCGCGATACCCGTCGGTGAGTGCGATCAGTTCCTTGCGGCCGTCGGCACGGACTCCGATCATCACCAGCAAGCACAGCTTCTCCTGATCCAGCCGCACCTTCAGGTGAATCCCGTCGACCCACAGATACACGTAGTCGACGCCGGACAGCTCCCGCTGCTGAAATGACGTGGCCTCGTCCTGCCATTGGCCGGTCAGCCGGGTGATCGCCGACGCCGACAGCCCGGCGCCGGTGCCCAGGAACTGCTCCAGGGCCGGCGCGAAGTCGCCGCTGGACAGTCCGTGCAGGTACAACAGCGGCAGCACCTCGGCCATCTGCGGTGACTTGCGCGCCCACGCCGGCAAGATCGCCGACGAGAACCGCTGCCGCTCACCAGTTTCCGGGTCGACACGCTTGTCGTTGACGCGCGGCGCCCGAACCGTCACCGCACCCGCGGCGGTCAACACCTCGCGTTCGCCGTGATACCCGTTGCGCACCACCAGCCGATACCCGTTCTCGTCGACCAGGTCGGTGAACCCCTCGACGTAGGCGGCGACCTCCGCCCGCAAGGCGGCCGCGAGCATCTGCCGGGCTCCGTCGCGAACAATCTCATCCAGCAACGAACGACCCGCATCGCCCTCATTGGAAGAATCCGTGTCGTGAACTACCGTGAGCATGGGCGTACCTTCCCAACCAGCGCGTCAACGCCGGTCTTGATCGAATACCTGTTTCCGTAAAGATCATCCTCGGGAAGGTGCGCCCGTCCACGTCACCAGGCCGAGGGCCATCCACAGGTTCTGATCATTGCTCCGGCTCGTTCACCAAGGACGGGAACAGCCACTGCTTTCGCTATCTGATCGTGGAACCAACATCCGGGACCAACAGTGAGAATCCTGCCCGGCGGACAGCGATCGCACGGCAGCTCTTCAACCCTAGGCGCACCTGCTTAGCTATGACGCAGCGGCGGTCTGCTCTGGCTTAAGCGCGCTCTCGAGTCCTGAGCGAAGCTCGTCCGAATCGGTGTGGCCATGCGAAGATATGGCGTG
>DATMCA010001397.1:0-2056 GCA_035559015.1 Umezawaea sp.
TCCGGGCTCGGGGGCCTGGCGGGAGTGCTGATCGGGGTGGCGGTCACCGCGGGCTACTCGGTGAGCCAGGGGTGGCCCGCCGAGATCCCGCTGCCGGCCGTCCTCGGCGGTGTCGCGGTGTCGATGCTGGTCGGAGCCATCGCCGGGGCGTACCCCGCGATGCGCGCCGCGCGGCTGTCGCCGACCGAGGCGCTCGCGTAACCGGTCCGGGTGGAGGGCTCTCGCAGGGGGAGCCCTCCACCCGGCCGATTCGTCACGCCCCGCAGGCGGGGAGAAAGGAGAAGAGGGGGTCTCCGGCGCGGGAGACCCCCTCTTCTCGTCCGTGGATCAGCCGAGCTGGGAGACGACCCAGTCGACGGCCTTCGTCAGCGTGGTGACGTCGTCGGGCTCGATGGCCGAGAACATCGCGACGCGGAGCTGGTTCTTGCCGAGCTTGCGGTACGGCTCGACGTCGACGATCCCGTTGGCGCGCAACACCTTCGCCACGACGGCGGCGTCGACCTCGTCGGTGAAGTTGATCGTGCCGACGACGTTCGAGCGGTGGTCCGGGTTCTCCACGTACGGCGTCGTGTACGAGGTCTTCTCGGCCCAGGAGTACAGGCGCTGGGCGGAATCCGCGGTGCGCTCGGCCGCCCAGGACAGGCCGCCGTTGCCATTGATCCAGTCGATCTGGTTCGCCAGCAGGAAGAGCGTCGTCAGCGACGGCGTGTTGTAGGTCTGCTCCTTGGTGGAGTTGTCCAGCGCCGTCGGCAGCGACAGGAACTCCGGCACCCAGCGGCCGGTCGCGGCGATCTCGCCGATCCGCTCCAGCGCGGCGGGGCTCATCAGCGCGATCCACAGGCCGCCGTCGGAGGCGAAGTTCTTCTGCGGTGCGAAGTAGTAGACGTCCGTTTCGGACACGTCGACCGCGAGGCCGCCCGCGGCGGAGGTCGCGTCGATGGCGATCAGCGCGCCGTCCGAGCCCTCGGGGCGCCGGACGGGCGTGACGACACCGGTCGAGGTCTCGTTCTGCGCCCAGCCGACGAGGTCCGAGCCCTCCTCGTAGAAGATCTCCGGCGCGGAACCCGGCTCGGCCTTGGTGATGTGCGACGGGCCGATGAACGGGGCCTCGTTGGTGACCTTCGCGAACTTCGAGGAGAACTCGCCGTTCGTGAAGTGCTGCGCCTTCTCGCGGACCAGGCCGAACGCCGCCGCGTCCCAGAACGCCGTGGTGCCGCCGTTGCCGAGCACGACCTCGTAGCCCTCGGGCAGCGAGAACAGCTCGCGCAGGCCGGAGCGGACCTGGCCGACCAGCGACTTCACCGGCTTCTGGCGGTGGGAGGTGCCGAGCAGCGCGGCGCCCTCGGTCACCAGGGCCTGGAGGGCCTCGGGACGCACCTTGGACGGACCGCAGCCGAACCGGCCGTCGGACGGCTTCAGGTCGGCGGGCACGATCAACGTGGTCGGATCGGCGGTCTGGGTCATGTCGACGCCTCCGGGGGCGGGTTCAGGGGACTGCCTGACCGGCGCCGTTGCCGGGGGGCACAAGTGTTGCAGCCGGGTGGCCGGGACGTGACGTCCGGGTGTCCCTGCTCACTCATCCGAGGACGCCGAGCTCCATGGCGGTGGTCACGGCGGCGGTCCGGTCGGACACCCCGAGCTTGCCGAAGGCGCGCAGCAGGTGGGTCTTCACGGTCGCCTCGCCGATGAACAGCTCACGCCCGATCTCGCCGTTGGACAAACCTCGTCCGACCAGCCGCAACACCTCGATCTCGCGGGCCGACAGCGCGGGCCGCGCGGGCGTGCGGACCCGGCCGACGAGCTTGCCCACCACGGACGGCGCGAGCACCGTCTCACCGCGCGCGGCGCCCCGGATCGCGGCGACCAGTTCCACCAACGGGGAGTCCTTCAGCAGGTACCCGGAGGCTCCGGCCTCGACGGCCCGGAGGATGTCGGTGTCCGTTTCGTACGTGGTCAGCACGACCACGCGGCTCCGGGAACCCGAAGCGACGATCCTCGCCGTGGCGGTCGCGCCGTCCATGCCGGGCATCCGCAGGTCCATCAGCACCACGTCCGG
>DATMCA010001398.1:0-4281 GCA_035559015.1 Umezawaea sp.
AGATGCTGTCGACGCTCGGCTACGACAGCCTGGAGGACCTGCTCGGCGCCGCGGTGCCCGAGTCGATCCGTGTCGGCGAGATTCTCAACTCGGCGATTCCGGATGCCGCGACCGAGCGTGAGGCGCTGGCCGAGCTGCGCGAGCTGGCCGGGCGCAACCGGCCGATGACGCAGATGATCGGGCTCGGCTACTACGGGACGATCACGCCGCCGGTCATCCGCCGCAACGTGCTGGAGAGCCCGGCCTGGTACACGGCGTACACGCCGTACCAGCCGGAGATCTCGCAGGGGCGGCTCGAAGCGCTGCTGAACTTCCAGACGATGGTCGGCGACCTGACGGCGCTGCCGCTGTCCAACGCGTCGATGCTGGACGAGGCCACCGCGGCCGCCGAGGCGATGACGCTGGTGCGGCGGGCGGGCAAGTCGAAGTCGACGAAGTTCGTCGTGGACGAGGACACGCTGCCGCAGACGTTGGCCGTGATCGAGACCAGGGCCGAGCCGTTGGGCATCGAGATCGTCGTCGCGGACCTGTCGCAGGGCATCGAGGGGCTCGGGCTGGGCGGCGACTTCTTCGGCGTGCTGCTGTCCTACCCCGGCGCGTCCGGCGCGGTGCGCGACCACGAGTCCGTGATCGCCGAGGTGCACAAGGCGGGCGCGAACGCCGTCGTCGTGGCCGACCTGCTGGCGTTGACGCTGCTGCGCCCGCCGGGCGAGATCGGCGCGGACGTCGTCGTCGGCACGACCCAGCGCTTCGGCGTGCCGATCGGGTTCGGCGGACCGCACGCCGGCTACATGGCGGTGCGCACGGGTCTGGAGAGGCAGCTGCCGGGCCGGTTGGTCGGGGTGTCGGAGGACGCCGACGGCAATCGCGCCTACCGGCTGGCGCTCCAGACCCGTGAGCAGCACATCCGCCGCGAGAAGGCGACCAGCAACATCTGCACCGCGCAGGTGCTGCTCGCCGTGATCGCCTCGATGTACGGCGTCTACCACGGCCCCGAAGGGCTGCGGGCCATCGGCACGCGCGCCCACCGGATGGCCACGGTGCTGGCCGCCGGACTCGTCGAGGGCGGCGTGGACGTCGTGCACGGCGAGTTCTTCGACACGGTTCAGGCACACGTGCCGGACCGCGCGGCGGCGGTCGTCGAAGCCGCACGGGCGCTGGACGTCAACCTGCGGCTGGTCGACGACTCGACCGTCGCCATCGCGTGCGACGAGACCACGACCCGCGCGAACCTGGTCGACGTGTGGCAGGCCTTCGGCGTCCGGGTGCCGGACGTGGACGCGCTCGACGCCGACACGGCCGACGGCATCCCGTCCGAGCTGCGCCGCACGTCGGAGTTCATGACGCACCCGGTGTTCCACCTGCACCGCTCGGAGACGGCGCTGCTGCGCTACCTGCGCGCGCTGTCCGACAAGGACGTCGCGCTCGACCGCAGCATGATCCCGCTCGGCTCCTGCACGATGAAGCTGAACGCCACGGCCGAGATGGAGCCCATCACCTGGCCCGAGTTCGCCGACCTGCACCCGTTCGCCCCGGCCGAGGACGCCGAGGGCCTGCTGGCGCTGGTCAAGGACCTGGAGGACTGGCTCGCCGAGGTCACCGGCTACGACGCCGTCAGCATCCAGCCGAACGCGGGCAGCCAGGGCGAGTTCGCCGGCCTGCTCGCGATCCGCGCGTACCACCGCGGGCGCGGCGAAGCGGCCCGCGACGTCTGCCTCATCCCGTCCAGCGCGCACGGCACGAACGCCGCCAGCGCCGTCATGGCCGGCATGCGGGTGGTCGTGGTGAAGTGCGACGACAAGGGCAACATCGACCTCGGCCACCTGCGCCAGACGGTCGACGCGCACCGCGACGACCTCGCCGCGATCATGATCACCTACCCGTCCACGCACGGCGTGTACGAGGACACCGTCCGCGAGGTCTGCGCCCTGGTGCACGACGCGGGCGGCCAGGTGTACGTCGACGGCGCGAACCTCAACGCCCTCATCGGCCTCGCCCAGTACGGCAAGTTCGGCTCGGACGTCTCGCACCTCAACCTGCACAAGACGTTCTGCATCCCGCACGGCGGCGGTGGCCCCGGCGTCGGCCCCATCGGCGTCCGCTCGCACCTCGCCCCGTACCTGCCCAACCACCCCCTCCAACCGTTGGCCGGTCCCGCGACCGGCGTCGGCCCGATCAGCGCGGCCCCCTGGGGGTCCGCGTCGATCCTGCCGATCTCCTGGGCGTACGTGCGGATGATGGGTGCCGATGGCCTCCGCCGCGCCACCCTCACCGCCGTCGCCGCCGCGAACTACGTCGCCCGCCGCCTGGACGAGCACTACCCGGTCCTCTACACCGGCGAGGGCGGCTTCGTCGCCCACGAGTGCATCCTCGACCTGCGCGGCATCACCAAGACCACGGGCGTCACGGTGGACGACGTGGCGAAGCGCCTCGCCGACTACGGCCTGCACGCCCCGACCATGTCGTTCCCGGTTCCGGGCACGCTCATGGTCGAGCCGACGGAGAGCGAGGACCTCGGCGAGATCGACCGCTTCATCGACGCGATGATCGCGATCCGCCACGAGATCGACCAGGTCGCCTCCGGCGAGTGGCCCGCCGACGACAACCCGCTCCGCAACGCGCCGCACACCGCGGCCTCCGTCGCCCGCGAGTGGAACCACCCGTACAGCCGCGAGGTCGCCGTCTTCCCGGCAGGCGTCGACGCCCCGAAGATCTGGCCGCCGGTGCGGCGGATCGACGGCGCGAAGGGCGACCGCAACCTGGTCTGCTCCTGCCCTCCCATCTCGGCCTACAGCTAGAACCCGCGACCTGACGGGCCGTCCCCTCCACGGGGGGCGGCCGGTCAGCCGTAGGTAGGCCTCTGCGGCCAGCCGTCCGGCGAGTCCTCCCAGTCCTGTTGCCTGCCGTACGGCGCCAGGTCGAGGACGCTGTTGGTGAACACCAGCCGGTCCACGCCCCGCTGCGTCGTGCCGTACGTGCGGTAGACCGTGTCGCCGTCGCGCAGGAACAGCGTCAGCATGAACCCGCCACCCGCGTCGCAGTCCCGCGCGAACGTCGTGCCGTGCGACGACACGAACGGCAGCGCCCAGCCCATCCGCTCCTTGTACGCCTCGATCTGCGCCAGCGGCATGGTCGACGCGTTCGTCCACGTCACGCCGCTGTCGGCCAGCATCCCCAGCCCGGTCGCCGGGACGTTGCCGGTGAACCACGTGCAGCCGCCGCAGAAGTCGTCCGGACCGATGTCCATGAACTGGTACACGGCCAACTGCCGACGACCCTCGAACAGGTCGAGCAGCGTCCTCGGCCCGTCTGGCGTGTCGAACGGGTAGTCGTTGGCGAACTCGACCATCGGCAGCCGCCGCCGTCGCGCGGCGAGCGCGTCCTGGGCGCGCGTCAGCTCCTTCTCCGCGACCAGCAGCTCGTCGCGCGCCTTCCGCCACTCCTCCAGCGGGACGATCTCCGGTTTTTCCATGCCGTCGATTGTGAACCCGGGCACCGACAAAAACGGATCGCGTGGAAATGATCGGGCCTCCTCCGCCGTTGAACCACGGAGGAGCAAGACAACGGCGAAAGGCAGCACCAGCCATGGCACGCCCAGTGAAGACCCCCGGCCCCGACCACCCCATCACCGTGACGCCGTCGACGGAGCACGTGGTGGTGCGCGCGGGTGACCGGGTCGTCGCCGACACGACCAGGTCGCTCACGCTCCAGGAGTCGACCTACCCGGCCGTGCACTACATCCCGATCGAGGACGTCGACCAGTCCGCGATCGAGCGCACCGAGACCAGCACGTACTGCCCGTACAAGGGCGACGCGTCCTACTACTCGATCACCGGTGGGCAGGAGCTGACCGACGTCATCTGGACCTACGACGAGCCGTACCCGTCGGTGAAGGAGATCGCCGGGCACGTGGCGTTCTACCCGAACAAGGTGTCGATCTCGGTCGAGTAGACGACCAGCCCGTCCGGTCCGGGACCCAGTTCGACGAACCCGGCCCTGCGCGCCACCGCACGGGAGGCGCCGTTGCGGGCGTCGGCCTCCAGCCGCACCCGCACGGCGCCGCGCTCGGTGGCGAGCCACGTCGTCAGCAGCCGCAGGCCTTCGACGGCGAGCCCGCGGCCGCGGTGGGCGGGCGCGATCCAGTAGCCGACCACGGGGGTCGTGCCGTCGAACCGCACCACGCCCATGCTCCCGACCAGTTCACCGCCCGGCAGCGCCAACGCGCACGGCGCGCCCTCGCCCGTGGACCAGTGGTGGTCGCTGTAGGCCGTCACGAACCCC